>JAYVJN010000157.1:0-6371 GCA_043769325.1 Acidobacteriota bacterium | reverse complement strand
TGAAACCGCCGCGTCGCCCTGTCAATAAAGGGTGAGACGCCTGTTGCATACTTCGCACGGGCTATTTACGGGCGGTTGGGCGTGGAATGATGGTTGCCAAGCCGTGTTTGCTGTGGCAAAATGACTATGACAACTTGCGCCGAAGTTGTTATAAGGTTGACACAACTTGGCGCGCGTGCTAGTGTTTTGGCACACTTTTAAGGCAGTGCGATTGTCAAACAACATCGCCACTGAGCCAAGATAACTTGGCGCACCGCTTGAGGCAGAAGTAAAAATCCGAACATTGTGAATGCTGTTCGTGCGCCCTCGTGAGGGATGCGGTTGAGTATTCCCTTTTAGCCCCTGAAAAGGAGAACGAGAATATAATGACGACAAAATTCCCCCGCTCTATCGCCTGCGCCGCTCTCGCGGCAATTTTGGCTTCAAGCGGTTTAACTATTAACGCGCAAACGCCGGCTTCTGGTTCTTCGGCGCGTAATATTCCTATTGCACAAGATAATACCGTCGCTCTTATCCAAAGATTAATTAGTAAATCCGACGAGCATTTCAAACAAGGGATGCTCAACTTGAAAGACCGTAAACAAGAACAAGCGCGTGACGATTTTAACCAAGCGGTTGACGTAATTTTAGAATCCGGCTTCGACGTGCGCCAGTATGCCAAACTGCAAAGCTATTATTCACAGCTGATTGAGAGGATTTACCGGCTAGAGGCCCCGGAAGCCGGCACGCAGCAAATAGCGCAAAATCTGCCAGCCAGCTATGGCTTGGACGGCACGGAAAAACTTGAACTGCGCGACCAGGGCTTTGAACCCGGCAATCTGGAAGAAATCGCCAAACTGGAACTGACCCAAGAAGAGCAAAAAGTTACGGTTGAAGAAACCCGCCAACTCATTCAGGCCGTGCAGGATGTCAATAGCGGCGGCACTTCCATCATCACCAACGTCAACCCGCTCATTCAACAGTTCATCAATTACTATCAAGGGCGTGGCCGCCAAACTATGACCGACGGGCTGTATAAATCCGGTCAGTATGTCAACATGGCGCGGCGCATCTTCCGCGAAGAAGGCGTGCCGGAAGACATCGCCTGGCTCGGACAGGTGGAAAGCGCGTGGAAAGTGCGCGCCCGTTCGTGGGCTTCGGCAGTCGGCCTTTGGCAGTTTATTCCCGGCACGGGTTTGCGCTATGGTTTGCGCCAGACGGCTTGGGTTGATGAGCGCAGCAGTTACGAAAAAGCGACCCGCGCTTCGGCCCGCTACCTCAAGTTTTTGGCTAACCGTTACAACGGCAACTGGGAACTGGCGATAGGCGCGTATAACACGGGCGAGGGCAATGTTGACCGCGCCATCGGACGTGCCGGCGTCGCCAGTTTCTGGGCGATTTACCCTTTCATTGCGCAGGAAACGCGCAACTACGTCCCAAACATTTTAGCCGTTATCCTTATCGCCAAAAACCCCGAACGCTACGGTTTTGCCAATGTGCCGCGGATGCCGCCCTTGCAGTACGCGACGGTGGAAGTCCCCGGTTCGGTCAGTTTCCAACTCGTGGCCGCCGCTACGGGCGTTGACATTGACGGCATCCGTTACCTGAATCCCGAAATCAAACGCGACCGCACACCGCCAGGCGAAAATTACCGCCTCAACGTGCCTTTAGGCCGCGAAAAACAGTTCGTCGCCGTGATGAGCCGCATTCCGGTCAATGCCCGCGATAACGTCGCCAGCGTTGCATATGCCGCGCCTGGCGAAACGCTGGAACAGTTTGCCGGACGCAATGGCATGAGTCTTGACGCTCTGCGCCAATACAATCAGGGCGTCGGGGCTGACCAACATCCAGGCATCGTGGTCGTGCCGAATCGCGCCGGCGTCACTCAAACAGTGAGCAAACGGCCCACCACCAACGGCGCAGCAGCCCCGACGGTGGCCTTCCGGCAAGAAACCGTTGCCGGCGATATGTCGCTGGAAACTTACGCCAGACAGCGCGGTTATGATTTGCAGGAATTGGTTGGCCTGAACGGTTTTCCGGCGGGCACCATCCTGAAAAAAGGCACGCCCATTAAGGTTCCCAACAACGCTCCGCGCAAATCGCGTTAAGCGTTAAGTAACGAGAAAAAATAAAGTGACCCACAATGCGGAAGCCCGCACGAAGTAAGGGCGTCAAACATCACACACTTGACGAGTTGCTGGGTTATTTTATTCACGTTACTAAGTTAACCATTACGGCGAAAGCGAAACGGTAACAAGCCTTGAGGCTTCCCGTTTCGCTTTTGTTTTTGTATAGTGTTTGCGCATCAGAAAACTAAATGCGCCCCCTCATCTGGTATCTGGTATTTTGCGATTGAATGCTGGCAACAGATTTTTTTCATCATTCATCACTCATCATTCCGCATTTGTATTAGGACGCTCCCATGCTTTTTCGCACGCAATCTGCCGCCGTCTATGGCATTGACGCTGATTTGGTCGAGGTTGAAGTAAATCTCACGCCCGTCGCCGGCGAATCTGACAACCGCCCGCCGGTTATCGTGGTTGGTTTGCCGGATGCCGCCGTGCGCGAATCCCGCGAACGCATCCGCGCCGCTATCGTCAATTCCGGTTTCTTCTTTCCTTTTCACAAAACGACCATCAATCTCGCGCCGGCGGATGTGCGTAAAGAGGGCGCGAGCTTTGATTTGCCCATTGCGCTCAGTATTTTAGGGGCCAGCGGCGATTTGGGCGCGGCGGATAATCTGGCAGATGTTCTGTCCGTCGGCGAATTGTCGCTGGACGGGCGCGTGCGGAGTGTGCGCGGGGTCTTGCCGATGGCTTTGCTGGCGCGGGAGATGAAAATTCTCAACCTCATCGTGCCGGAAGCCAACGCCCAGGAAGCGGCGGTAGTCGCTGGCGTCAACGTCTATCCAGTCAACGATTTACGCGGCGCGGTGGAGATTATCGCGGCCTTGCGTTCGTCGCAGCCGCCTCTGCCGGTCAGCCCGCCCGATATTGCCACGCTTGCCGCCGCGCCGGATTTCAGCGTAGATTACCGCGACGTGCGCGGGCAAATGGCGGTCAAACGCGCCTTGGAAGTCGCCAGCGCGGGTGCGCATAACATTTTGCTCATCGGCCCGCCGGGTTCCGGCAAAACCATGATTGCCAAGCGTTTACCGACGATTCTGCCGCCCCTGGAATTTGAGGCCGCGCTGGAATTGACCAAAATCCATTCGGTAGCCGGACTGACGGGCCGCACCGGTATTGTCGCTGAACGCCCGTTTCGCAACCCGCACCACACGATTTCCGACGCCGGACTCATCGGCGGCGGCGCGATTCCACGCCCCGGCGAAGTTTCGCTGGCGCATCAGGGAGTGCTTTTTTTAGATGAGTTACCCGAATTTGACCGCAATGTTCTTGAAGTCTTGCGCCAGCCTCTGGAAGATAAACAGGTTACGATTAGCCGCGCTTCAATGTCTCTGACGTTCCCCGCGTCGTTTATGTTGGTGGCCGCGATGAACCCTTGCCCGTGCGGATTCTGGAACGACCCGACCCGCGAATGCCGTTGCACGCCGCAGCAGATTCAACGCTACATCGGACGCATTTCCGGCCCCTTGCTTGACCGCATAGACATCCACGTTGACGTTCCCGCCGTGAAATTTCAAGACCTCACCGGCGCAACCCCGCCCGACGCCGAAGGTTCAACGGAAATCCGCGCGCGGGTTTTGCAAGCTCGCGCCATTCAAGGCGAACGGTTTAAGGAAACGCCGGTTTTCGCTAACGCCGCCATGTCCTCGCGCCAGATTCGCAGTCATTGTAAAATTGACGCGGCCAGCGAAAAGATGCTCGAAAGCGCGATGTTGCGCCAGGGTCTCTCGGCCCGCGCCTACGACCGCATCCTCAAAGTCAGCCGCACCATCGCCGATTTAGCGGGCCGCGACGACATTATCTCGCAAGATGTCGCCGAGGCCGTCGGCTACCGTTCGCTTGACCGCACCTATTGGGCCTGACAAACACACAACATTCGCGCTAGAATAGCTCTTTGATTAGTGGCTTACGACGTTTGACCGTTTTTACGCGACCATGATTAACCGTTATACCTTGCCCGCAATGGGCGCGCTGTGGGAAGAGCGCAATAAATTTCAAAAGTGGCTTGATGTGGAAATCGCGGTCTGCGAAGTCCACGCCGAGGACGGCACGATTCCGGTTGACGCTTTGGCAGAAATCAAGGCAAAAGCGGCGTTTACCGTCGAACGCATCCACGAAATTGAGAAAACCACTGACCACGACGTTATCGCTTTCACGACGGCGCTGGCGGAAAACATCGGGCCGGCGGCGCGGTTCGTGCATTACGGTTTGACTTCAAGCGATGTGGTGGACACCGCCAACGGCTTGTTGTTGCGCGAGGCGTGCGATTTGTTGTTGCCCAAAGTAGATGCGTTGATGGAAATTCTCAAACGCCGCGCTTTTGAATTTCAAGACACGCCGCAGATTGGCCGCACGCATGGCATTCACGCCGAACCGACCTCGTTCGGGCTGGTCTGGGCCTTGTGGCACGACGAAATGCGGCGCAACCGTGAGCGTTTGGTAAAAGCGCGGGAGATGATTTCTGTCGGGAAAATCAGTGGCGCGGTGGGCGCGTTCGCGCATCTTTCGCCGGACGTGGAAGCGCGGGTTTGTGAGAAATTAGGCTTAACCGCCGCGCCGGTTTCGACGCAAGTGATTCAGCGTGATAGGTATGCGGAATACCTCTGCGCGCTGGCGATTGTCGCGGCCACGATTGAAAAGATGGCCTTGCAGGTGCGACACTGGCAACGCACGGAAGTGCGCGAGGCGCAGGAAAAATTCAAAGTCGGGCAAAAAGGTTCGTCCGCGATGCCGCACAAACGCAACCCGATTTTGTCGGAAAGGCTTTGCGGCATGGCGCGGGTTGTGCGCGGCTACGCGGTGGCGGGCCTGGAAAACGTCGCGCTGTGGCACGAACGCGACATCTCGCACTCATCAGCCGAGCGCGTCATTTTGCCGGATGCTTCAATTGTCACGGATTATATGCTGGCAAAAGTGGCCTCGTTGTTGGATGGATTGGTTGTTTATCCGGCGCGGATGCTGGAAAATCTGAACGCCACGCGGGGCTTAATCTTTAGCGGGCAATTGCTTTTGGCTTTGACGCAAAAAGGCGTGAGCCGCGAAGACGCATACGTTTGGGTGCAACGCCACGCGATGCAGGTGTGGGACGAAGGTGGCGATTATCGTGAATTAGTCCAAGCAGATACAGACATCGCCGCGCATTTGTCAACGGAAGAAATAGCGCGGGTTTTCTCTTACGAACACTATTTGCGAAACGTCGGCGCAGTCTTGGCGCGGGTTTTTGGCTAAAACGGCCCGCTTTCTGACGAAAACGGGCCGTTTGATAAGTAACAGACCAAAAATAAGTTGACCCACAATGCAGAAGCCCGCACTTAGTCAAGGGCGTCAAGCATCGCACACTTGACGAAGTGCGTGACTAAGCGTGATTTATTTGTTGGCGAACTTTTCGGCGTAATTACCAACAAACGGAAGTTTGAAGATTTCGCCCTGATAACCTTTGAATGCAGCGAAAAGCGCGCCGGCAAAAGCGGCAAAACCTAACGCGACACAAAGTAGAATGAAGAGCCAGAATATCAAGCCAAGAATTGAGCTAATAGCACTGGAGCCAGACGCGGCGGCCCCAATACTGAGGCCAAATATTACGACTCCGACAATTACCAGAACGATTGACAAAACTGATACCGCGATACCGAACAGGAAAGATTGCCAGGCGTGGAAACGCACAAATTTGTTATCTTTTTCGATGAATGCGAGAATGATGCCGATGATGCCGATGAGATAGCAAAGTAAGGCGGTGATGTTGCCGTCCAGACCGAGGGCGGATTTGGCGGATGCTTCAGGGTTTGACATACTAACGATTCTCCTTCAAAAGTGTCAGTCAGGCGCAGAAAAAACGCCTTTGTTGAAAATAAGTTTGAAACCAAAACTAGGCGCATCTTAGCACCGCGCAGACAACGGCGCAATGATTATTTAACGCCCCATACGACTCGAATATGAAAGCAAAAGTTTACGTCACCTTAAAACCCGGAGTACTCGACCCGCAAGGCAAGGCGATTCAACATTCGGCAGAATCACTCGGTTATGGCAACATCGCCGATTTGCGTCAGGGCAAGTATTTTGAAATCGCGCTGGCGGCAGATACTGATGCCGCTACCGCGCAAACACTGGCGCAGAAACTGGCCGACCAAGTGCTCGCCAATCCGGTTATCGAAGATTACCGCGTGGAGATTGAACAGTGAAATTCGGCGTTATCATCTTTCCCGGCTCCAATTGCGACCACGACGCTTACCACGTTATCTCCAAGCACGTCGGCCAGCCGGTTGATTT
>JAYVJN010000156.1:0-3600 GCA_043769325.1 Acidobacteriota bacterium | reverse complement strand
GAGCAAACCATCGCGGAGTTTAACGGCGACAGACAAAGGCTTTACCTGACGGGCGTGTCGCGCGGCGGTTACGGCGTGTGGTACATTGCCACGCATCGGCCTGGCATCTTTGCGGCCCTCGCGCCCGTGTGCGGCGGCATCGTGCGGCCCTACGGCGCGGATTATGTGCCGCACATCGCGGAATTGCTCCACGCCACCAACCCCTATGCCGAAGCCGCGCGGCGCGTGGGTAAAACGCCAACCTGGATTTTTCACGGCGCGGACGATAACGTCATTCCCGTCAGCGAATCACGCCAGATGTACGCCGCTTTGCAAACCGCCGGCGGCCACGCGAAATACACCGAATACGCCGGCGTCGGACACGATTCATGGCTGCAAGCGTATCAGGAGCCTGAGTTTATGGAATGGTTACTAGGGAACAGGGGTTAGGGAATAGGGGTTGGGGAGTGGGGAGTAGGGGAGTGGGGAGTAGGGAATAGGGAATAGAGGGTTGAGCAACGCAATAGGGTATGCTATGTTCCCCAACCCCCAACCCCCAACCCCCAACCCCCAACCCCCTAACCCCCAACCCCCAACCCCCAACCCCCAACAAAAAATGGCAACATATCGTTTCCCCGCAATGGTTTGGGCTGATGAGGCCGGAAGATTCACCGCGCAGTTGGTGGAGAAAGACGAATGGGCCGCGCCGGTGGCGGGTTACGGCGCGACGGCGGCGGATGCCTTATTGCAGCTAAAAGATTATCTGCGTTGGGTTTACGATAAGGAATCGTGGCGTGACGCGCCGGATTTTCAGGACGCGCAGTTAATGACTTTCGGCGTGGATGTGCGGCCCGAATATGAGCGTGAGAAACGCATTTACCCGTGCGCGGAAGCGGTGCGGCTGCGGGTTCATTGCGTGCATGGGAAACAGGAAAGCGGCCTGTTGGTGGCTGCCGTGCCGTTGTTAGGGTTACAGTTTTATTACTACGAAACACAGACTTTACGCTCTTTGGTCACGAGTTATGTGCAGGAAGCCTTAAAGAAAATGACGCCGCAGCATTTGTCTCGCGTGCTGCCGCCGCGTGAGGCGCGTCTGGAGGAAATCACGCTCCAACTCAAGACCCGCTACAAGCCTTACGAATATATCCCTGAACTCGACGCGCTGAAAAAAACGGCTGAACCGATGGGCGCGCGCGAGATGCAACGCTTGTTCAGCAAGCCTTACGAACGCGACGCGGAAGTCGCGGATGTAGTGGGGCGTTTGACGAAAGAACGCGCCAACGTGCTGCTTTTGGGCGAATCGGGCGCGGGCAAATCCACCGTCTTGGCCCAAGCCGCGCGCGTCAGCGAACGCGAATGGGAACGCGCCGAAAAGGAAAAGGACGACGACGAGGATAAAAAACCGCGCCATCGTTTTTGGCTGACAAGCGGCGCGCGGCTCATCGCCGGCATGAAATACCTAGGTCAATGGGAAGAACGGGCCGAAGAAATCGTCAGTGAATTGGCAGAGATTGGCGGCGTGTTGTGCGCGGAAAACCTGCTCGATTTAGTGCAAACCGGCGGTCAGCCCAACGAAAGCGTCGCCGCGTTTTTTCTGCCCTACTTGCAACGCGGCGAATTGCGCCTTGTTACCGAAGCAACGCCCGCCGAATTGGACGCTTGCCGTCGTTTGCTGCCGGGCCTGGCCGAAGTTTTTCAGGTCGTTAAGCTGCCGGAATTTACCCGCGAGAAGGCGTTGGCGGTCATGGACGCGGTGGCTGCCGCGCAGTCGCGTGACCTCAACCTGGCGATTGCCGAAGGCGTTACCGCGCTCGCCTGGCGTCTGTTTCAACGCTTCATGCCATATCAGGTTTTCCCCGGCAAGACGCCGGCGTTTTTGGTCGAATTGTGCGAACGGGCCGCGCGGGAAAAACGTCCAACTGTGACGAAACATGATGTTATCGCGGCCTTTGTGCGTCAGACCGGCTTGCCCGAACTCTTTTTGCGTGACGAAATCGCGCTGCCTTTTGCCGACGTAAACGCCGCGCTCACCGCCGAAGTCATCGGCCAACCCGAAGCCGTGCGGACGGGCGCGAACCTGATTTCCGTGTTCAAAGCGGGCCTCAACGACCCGACGCGGCCCGTCGGAGTGTTGCTCTTTGCCGGGCCTACGGGGGTGGGCAAAACCGAACTCGCCAAAGCCCTGGCGCGGTTTTTCTTCGGGGAAAGTAACCGCCTGGTGCGCCTCGACATGAGCGAATATAGCGGCTACGGCGCGGCAGAAAGATTGGTGCGAAACCCCGACGGCACTCCTTCCGAACTCATCCAACGCTTGCGCCAACAACCTTTTGCCGTCGTTTTGCTGGACGAGATTGAAAAGGCCGACCCCGCCGTTTTCGATGTGCTTTTAAGCGTCTTTGACGAGGGCCGCTTAACTGACCGCTACGGGCGCGTGACCAATTTCCGCAGCGCGATTATTGTCATGACTTCCAATTTGGGCGCGGACAAATTTACTTCCATCGGCTACGGCGAACCCTCTGCCGCCTCGCCCGACCAAGCCGCGCAAAACTTTTTCCGCCCCGAATTTTACAACCGTTTCGACGCCGTTGTGCGTTTTCACGCGCTAACGCCGGAGACGCTGCTGGAAATCACGCGCAAGGAATTAAACGCTGTGCACAAACGTGAAGGCTTGCTTAAAGCGGGCCGTAAGCTGCGCTTCACAGAAGCTTTAATCACTCATTTGGCGCGCACCGGCTACGAACCGCGCTACGGCGCGCGGCCCCTCCAACGCGCCATCGAAACCCAAATCGTCGCGCCGCTGGCCCGTTATTTGCTGGCGCACCCCAAAGAACGCGGGCCGCTGACCCTTGACCTGCAAGACGGCGCGGTAATTATTGGTGCTACTGTTTCCGGTTAGAGATTGTGCCAGGGCGACAGCGGGAGCAAGCTACCCTTCCCGACCTGCCAGGTTGCGTTATCGGCCTGGTGAACACTGTAACTTCACCAATTTCAACAAAATAACCAAGCCCGCATAACTACCTGGCAGGTTAGGAAGGGTTGCTTGCACCCGCTCTTTATTAGCCCAACTTTTAGCGGAACCAGGTTTTGCCGTTAGGAAATACCGTTTCAGTTCACGATTCGTTGCGCCTGTTTCGCTTATTCGCGGTTTGCGTTTAGAATTACCCGATGCAGAGTGTTTTCGGCCCCAACGGGCTTATCGCCCGCGCCCACCCCCATTATGAATACCGGCCCGGCCAAGTGCAGATGGCCGAGTCGGTTTTACGCGCCTTTGAAACGCAACGCCATCTCATTGTGGAGGCGGGAACCGGCACGGGCAAAACTCTGGCTTATCTGGTTCCGGCCATCGCCCTGGCGACGAAGGAAAACAAACGCATCATCATTTCCACCGGCACGAAAAACTTGCAGGAACAGTTGATGGAAAAGGACATACCGTTTCTGCAAAAGGTGTTTCCCGGCAAATTCAAGGCCGCTTACATGAAAGGGCGCGGCAATTACGCCTGTCTCAACAAGGTCAAAAAAGCAGAAAATCAGCCCGTGTTGGAAAACATGGACGAGCTAGACTACTTCACCGAAGTCAGCCATTGGACGCGCGAATCCGAGACGGGCGACCGCGCCGAACTC
>JAYVJN010000155.1:0-3892 GCA_043769325.1 Acidobacteriota bacterium | reverse complement strand
GTAGAATGAAGGTGAAAAAGCCGCCGCGTTCGTCGCGGTGCGTGAGCAGGGCGTCCGCCGTTTTGCGGCCCGCCACATCGTATTTCAAGACGAAATCTTTATTGGGTATCTCGTTCTCGTTCTTCAACTTAACGACGGCGCGGGCGGCGTCCAATTGATTCGTCTCAATGGCGTGCGACTTGCAACTCATCCCATCAAGCGGCACGCCGGCGTCAAGCGTGACTTCCAGTGAAATGTCGTGGCCGGCGCGCATTCCTTTAGCGGCGACGGGCGGCGTAATGCGCGAGGCGTCCGGCACTTGGTTGGTGTCCGGCAGACGCCCGCCGGGGCTTTGTTGGCCCGTCGGATTACCCGGAATGTAACGCGGGCCGACGACCATCGGGAAGGCGAAGGTGTAAGTCCCGTCCTCGTATTTCAGTGTTTCCACATAACTTATCGTTATCGTCACTTTTTCGCCCGGTAGGATATTGGCGACGGATTGCGTGAAGATGTTGGGCCGCTCTTGGTCAAGCAGACTGGCGACTTTGCCCGCGTTTTTGGCTGTTTCGTAAACCTGTTGGGCCTCTTCGCGGCGCAAGATTTTGCCCTTGATGGCGGCGCGCGCGCCAACCTGCATGGTCATGTCGTCAACCGCAGCGTTTTGTGACATCGGGAAGACGTAAACCGCTTCGATTTTCTCGCCAAAAGGGTTGGCAAACTCTTGCGTAACCGTCACCCGCGCCAGAAAACCGCTAATGGCGGCCTTTACGTCAGTGTGTTGCAAAGGCGCGACGCCCAACGCCGTGCCGTCCGGTTTCGCCACCTGCAAAACGCCTTGGGTAACTTTCTGCGCTTCCTGCGCAAACACAGCCACGCCTAAAATCAGGCTTAACGCCAATAGCTTAAACAAACCCTTAAAACTCTCTGTTCTCATAACTTAAACTCCCTCTTGCCACATCGGGCGAAAATTGCTCACGTTAGGTGAACGCGCGTTCCAGAAAATCCTTGCACAGAAAAAGGGATTAGGGGTTGGGGGTTAGGGGTTGGCATTTCCCCGGCCTCTCTTCCCCAATCCCCAATCCCCAATCCCTAATCCCTCATAGATATTGAAATCGTACTGCAAGACAATCCACTGCGAGACGTTGCGCCCGCCTTTTTGCGCGCGCGCGTTCCAGAAAATCCTTGCACAGGAAAAGGGATTAGGGGTTGGCATTTCCCCGGCCTCTCTTCCCCAATCCCCAATCCCCAATCCCTAACCCCTAATAGATATTGAAATCGTACTGCAAGACAATCCACTGCGAGACGTTGCGCCCGTCTTTTTGCGCGGGCGTGAAGCGGATTTTGCGGGCCGCTTCGATGGCTTTGTCGGTCAAACCGTGTGGCAGACGCGAGATAGGCGCGATTTGTGAAACCGTGCCGTTGGCGTTCAGCAGCACGCGCAACGAAACCACGCCGGTCGTGTTTTCGCGCCGCGCTTCGTCGGTGTAATTCGGTTCAGGTTTGGCGAGAATCTGCGCCTTGCGGTCAACTTCTTTGGAAGAATAAGGCCGGTTGGAATCCACTTTCGGCTTGGGCAAAGGGCCGCCATCATTGCCGCCGCCAATACCGCCGCCGCCATATTTACCATCATCGCCGCCGGTATTTTCGCCGCGCCCGTTGCCGAGGCCCGCGCCGTCGCCGCGTCCGGCCCCGTTTCCTTTGCCGCCGCCCATGCCGTCGCCTTCGCCTTTGCCGCGTGACGGGTCGCTTGATTTAGCGTCGGGGTCGCCAAAGTTCAGGTTGCGCGGCGCGGGCGAGAGGGCCTCGTCGCCTTTGAGCGTGGGCATGACGGGCAGCAACGGCGGGCGTTCCGGCGCGTTTAGCGGTTTCGGCACGACGATTTGCGGGGCGCGTGACAGCGGCGGCGTGTCGCCCTTTGAGACATCGCGCGTTTCATTTACATCGCCGCCGCCGCCGCCGCCATGAGGTTTTTCGGGCAAAGGTTTGGAACCGCCGCCTGTGCCCCGATTGTTACCCGCCGCGCCCTCTTTTTCGGGCGGTTTTTCTTTTGGCGGTTCTTCGCTGAGGTTGATTAGTTCGCTGATTTCCAGCTTTTCGTCTTGCTGCGTGGCGCGTGAACGCAATGAATCGGCGATAACGACGGCGACGATTGCGCTCATCACCAACAGCACGGCGGAAACCGTCGCAGTCAGCGCGTAAGGGCTGCGGAAAAAGTTGACGAGCAACGCCGCTAAAGCTGCGCCAGCGCGACGGGCAAAAGCGGCGGGGCTACGCTTAAATTCGGGCCAGGTCAAGGCCGATTGCGCTTTCAAGACGTTTAGTTCGCGGGCCAGGCGGCGCGTCAAACTCGCGTCTTCCAGCACGGTTAAATGATATTCGGGCCGCGTGTAAGCGGCGTGCGTATGGTTTTTCATTGGGTTCTCCTCTTCGTTTTGCTGCCTGGCGACAAATTCAGGTTTGCCAGGCGCGGGTTGGTCTTGGGGAGACTCAACAAATAAACTCTGTTCCGCCAACATTTGACGGTATGAACTGAGAATGCGGGCGTCAAGTTTGAACGACGCAGAAGGCGTGGCCCAGCGCACTAACAAGCCGCGCAATTCATCTGGGTTTTGGTTGTTTACTTCGTTCGTCATTTACCAAAATCGTCTGCTTCTGCCGGGTATAAAAGCTAACTCAACAGCGGGGGCAAGCCGCCCTTCCCAACCTGCCAGGTTGCTGAGTTTATAATTGTTTTGTTGGCAACTTGCCGGCTGTCACTGTTTGCTTACAGCCAAAGCCGGTTGCCAATAGTCTGCCAATTCGCGCTTTAAGCTCTGCCGCGCCCGATGCAGCCGCGCTTTTACCGCGTTCACGTCCGCGCCGGTAATCGTGGCGATTTCGGCCAGCGATAGCTCTTCGTACTCGAATAAAACCAACGCCTCGCGCTGCAAAGGCGGCAATGACAACACGGCCCGACGCACTTCCACTGCCGCTTCTTGGGCCAGCAATTGCCGCAAAGGGTTAAGCGTTTCCGGCGCGGTGGGTTCGTCCAGCCATTCCTCGACAATAAGTTCGTGACCGTTGCGCCGAAACTGTTTGAAAGCCAGATTACGCGCCGCCGCCAACAGATAAGTTCTTAGTGTGGCGCGGGTTGCGTCGAAAGCGAGGGGCCGGCGCAAGAGCGCGATAAAGCAATCGTGGGTTGCATCTTCCGCCGCCGCCGCTGTGCCGAGCAAGCGATAAGCAAAGCGATAGACGGCGTCGCGGTGACGCCCGTAAAGTTGTTGAAAAGCCGTTTCGTCGCCTTGCGCGGCGCGGGTCAACAATTCCGTGTCTGTGCTTATTTCGTGGTCGGCCAAACTCACGCCACCCTCGTTTCTCACGCTTGCCAGAGGTTATTACCGCGACAACGCGAAAAGTTACGCTCACGCCAAAGATTTCCACTGTGTTGCCAAAACAAAGGCCCGCGTTGCCGGCGGCCCACAGAAAAACGGTCACTAACCGGAGTCAGTAACCGTTGGTAATCTTAAAAGGTTATTCCAGGGTTTATACGAAACAGCCAAGACGCGGGGCGTGTTGCGCTTATCACCTATCACTCGTCACTTGTGCGCCGTTCTCAATGTGCGCGGGATGCGGCGCACAAGCGATAGGTGAAAACTCACGTTACGCAGAAGGCTTGTGGAGAAACCAAATAACCAGTCTGCGAAAGCAGACGGCAGACAACTAGCCCCAGACGCAGCGTAGCGGAGTCTGGGGGAGTTCGCCGCGAACTCGTTTCAGTCTGCGAGAGCAGACGGCAGAGCGATGCCGCCAGCTAAAGCAGGCTCAACACATGGGTTAATTCTACTTTCCCCACATTGCGCTGCGCTTCATGCGGGGCTAGGTTTATGCCGTCTGCCTTCGCAGACTAAGAGTCGCGTTTATCTCAACTCCC
>JAYVJN010000154.1:0-4908 GCA_043769325.1 Acidobacteriota bacterium | reverse complement strand
AGCATTTATTACGTCCGCCGCTCTTTGAAAAAATTTGTGGACGAACAGATGCAGCCGGGCGATTTGGTCGCCATTATCCGCACGGCGGGCGGGATGGGCGCGTTGCAATCTTTCACCTCCGACAAACGCCAGCTTTATGCCGCCATCGAGCGCGTCAAATGGTATCCGCAAGGGCGCGGCGGCGTGAGCGCGTTTGCGCCGATTGAAAACGACCCGTTAGCCGACGCCGACGAACAGCAAGCGGACGGCGCAGAACCCGCCGCCAACGGCGATAGCGCGGAACGCCAGGCCAGCAAAGATTTGGACGAATTTCGTTCCGAAGTTCTCGCCACCGGCACTTTGGGCGCGCTCAATTACATTGTGCAAGGCTTGAGCGAGTTGCCGGGCCGCAAGTCTATCTTACTCATGTCCGACGGTTTCCGTTTGTTCAGCGACGACGGCGACCAAAGCCAGCGCGTGCTGGATGCCGTGCGCCGTTTGTCCGACCAAGCCAACCGCGCTTCGGTGGTGATATACACGATGGACGCGCGCGGTTTACAGACCGCCGGCATCACGGCGGCTGACGATTTGAGCGGACGCACGGGCGAGCAAATCAATCAGGCGGCGGCTGACCGGCGCGAAGAATTGAGCGCGACACAAGACGGCCTGGTTTATCTCGCCGACCAGACGGGCGGCTTTAACATCCGCAATAACAATGACTTGGCCGGCGGCATGAAGCGCGTGCTGGAAGACCAAAGCGGCTATTACCTCATCGGTTATCGCCCCGACGAAGCAACTTTTAACCCGACCAACGGCAAACGCGCGTTTCACAAACTCACGGTTAAATTAAAGCGGACGGGCCTCAACACGCGCACCCGCAAGGGCTTTTACGGCGTCACCGGCGAGAAAATTGCTCCCGCGCCAACAACGCGGGCCGCACAATTGAGCGCGGCTTTGACTTCGCCTTTTGGAGCGAACGGAGTGCGTGTGCGGTTGTCTTCTTTTTTCGTCAACAGTGAACAAACCGGCTCGTATATCCGCTCTTTGCTGTTCATAGACGGACACGATTTAACTTTCACGAAACAGCCCGACGGCACTGATAAAGCCGTCATAGACATTCTGGCTTTCGCTTTTGGCGATAACGGCCAGCCGCTGGAAACCCAAAGCCGCACCTATACTTTGACAATGCGTAACGGGACGGAAAGCGTTATCAACAATGGAATTACTTACACGTTAGACGTGCCGGTAAAGAAGGCCGGCGCGTACCAATTTCGCATCGCTTTGCGCGATACGGCGACGGAGCGCGTCGGTTCCGCCAGCCAGTTCGTCGAAGCCCCCGACCTGAAAAAGAACCGTCTGACGCTCTCCGGCATCGCCGCCTCCGCGTTTTTACCCAACGCGCCGCCCGATGCCGTCCGCGACGCCGAAACCAGCCTCGCGGTGCGCCGTTTTCGCTCCGGCATGAATCTGGACTACGCCCACTGGATTTACAACGCCAAGCTCGACAAAACGACCAATCAACCGCGTCTCACCGCGCAAATAAAATTGTTCCGCGAAGGCCGCGAAGTATTTGCCGGCGGCGTCCGGCCCGTCTCCGCCGGCAAGCAAACCGACCTCAAACGCCTGACTTACGCCGGACGAATCTTTCTCGGCCACAACCTCGACCCAGGCGACTATATTCTGCAAATTATTGTCACCGACGAACTTGCGACTGGTAAACAGCGCGTCGCTACACAATGGATTGATTTTGCGTTGGTAAAGTAGCAATGAAAGGCTGTAATTCAGCATTCACTAAGCAGATGAGCAAAAGTTTTGCGGCGTTTTGTTTTCGCTCAGAGTTACGGCTTCAGCCGTGCCACTGCCAGCGAAGCGCGGCAGTTGCTCACGCCTCAAGGCGTAACTCTAACTTTTATAATACCGGAATACTTTTGCTCACCTGCTTAGTAATCATTACTTCCTGGCGGCTTTGGTGGGTTTGAGCAAATCGCCGGCGAGATGGATAGCCTGGCGGCCTTGTTCCATCACGCTGCGGGCGACTTCGGCGAGGGTTTCGCCTTCGCTTTGGTTGGCTAAACGTATGACCATCGGCAGGTTAACGCCGGTGACTACTTCGATTTCACCGTCCGCCTGAAACATGGAGGCGATGTTGGTGGGCGTGCCGCCAAACATATCGGTCAGAATCAGCGCGCCGCGCCCTTGCGAAACCTGCGCGACACAGCGTTCAATCTCTTCACGGGCGGTATCCACATCATCGTGCCAGCCGATGGAAATTGAGTTGATGTGGAGAATTGAACCAATAATTGTTTCCGCCGCCGCCAATAGTTCACTCGCCAGGTGGCCGTGTGTGACAATGACGCCGCCTACTTTTTTTGTCTGTTCCGGCATATTCACTCCTTTACTTTTGCGACTGCTTTCTTTCTTTTTACTTTACGCACGTCACGGTGAAAAGGATGCGCGTCGAAGCCGTCTTGCCGCAATTGGCGGGCGAGGGCGTTCGCCATCATCACAGAACGATGTCGCCCGCCGGTGCAACCGACGCCGACGGTGACGTAAGACTTGCCTTCGCGTTGGTAAAGCGGGAGCAGATACGCCAACAAATCGTAAAAACGCCGTTGCGTTTCCGTCACGTCCGGTTTTTCCAGTAAAAACTCAAGCACGCGCCGGTCGTGGCCGGAAAAATCGCGCAACTCCGGCACAAAATACGGGTTCGGCAAATGGCGCACGTCAAATAACAAATCAACATCATGCGGCACGCCGTATTTGTGGCCGAAACTCATCAACTGCACGCGCATTTGCGGCCCCTGTTCCGGGCCGAAATGAGCCGTCAGCCAATGGCGCAAGGTGTGCACCGTGTGGGCCGAAGTGTCAACAATCAAATCGGCCAGGTTACGGATGTTTGCCATCGCGCGGCGTTCGTTGTGGATGGATTCGGCCAATCCGTCGCCGTCGTCCGCCGGATGCGGGCGGCGCGTTTCGCTAAAACGCCGTTGCAAGACTTCATCCGACGCCTCAAAAAAGATGACGAAAACTCGTAAACCTTGTGCGCGTAAAGCCTCCAATTCGCTCTCGAATTCGCTCAGGAATTGCTCGCCGCGGATGTTGATAACCAACGCGGCGCGTTCAATTTTGGCTTGCCCCGCTTCGTCCGGCAGCACCAGGCGGGCAAACGTAGGCAAAAGCGTGACCGGCAAGTTGTCCACGCAAAAATAGTCCAGGTCTTCAAAGGCGTTCGTCGCCGAAGACATACCGGAACCGCTAAGGCCAGTGATAATAAAGATTTGGGGGTTAGTGTCAGGCATCGTAAGAAGTAGTTCAAAGTTCAAAGTTTCAAGTTCAAAGTGAACAGAAAAGTTTTGCCGGAGGCGGGATTTACCGTTGATGTTACGCAGTCAAAAATTGCCTGGTTGACTTGACTATATGCGCCGGAGGCGCACAGGAAATTAGCCGGTGGTGACAACCACCGGAAACGATGGCGACGATATTTTGCGCTCCGGCAGGAGCGCGCGAATAATGGTTGTTCCCGCGTCCCTCGCGGGACGCCGACACGCTGCGCGGTTTATTTCCGGCGGTTACGCTCTCCGCTTCACCACCGGCTAATTTCCACCGCGCCTCCGGCGCAAAAACTTGTCAACTATCAGCCAAACATCACGGCTGCGTAACATCAGTTACCGTTGAACTTTGAACTTGAAACTTTGAACTATTTGCTTACGGGCGCGGCGGGCGCGGTTTGACCATCAGCAAACTGAGTTCGATTTCAACTTCGTTGCCGAGAAAGTTGGGGCCGTTCTTGTGGACGTAAACGATTCCGTAGGCGCGGCGGTCAAGTTTGATGTTGGCTTGCACGCCAAAAGGCGGTTCACCCGTTTTCAGTTTAGCGGCGTCTCCGATAAGCGTGAAAGGAATAGTGATTTCCTGTGTGACGCCGTGCATCGTGAAATCTCCCACCACCGATAATTGTTTGCCTTTGCGCGTGACGGATTTACTGACGAAAGTGATGTCGGGATATTTTGTGACCTCAAAGAAATCCGGGTTTTTCAAGTGCGTATCCCGGCCCGCGATGCCCGTATCAATGCTGTCGGCTTTGATAGTGGCGTTGACAGTGGATTTAGTTACATCTTTGGCGTCGTAGTTCAAAGTGACGCTGAACTGGCTAAATTTGCCGCGCACTTTGGCTAAACCGCCGGCTATCGGCACGGAAAAGCCAACCGTAGAATGCGCCGCGTCTGTCGCCAAAGGCGTCGCCATCATAGCTTTGTCTTGCGCTTGAACGGTTGTCATAAACGCGCACAGCACTGCCAACAGTAAACCAAACTTTAATTTATGGGGCATGAAAATCTCTCTCCTCAACGGCGGATATTTGTGACAACACATTTTTAACGCGACAGCGGGGATTTGGCAAGCCATAAGAAAACGGGCAGCGTTCAGAGTTACGGCTTCAGCCGTGAGTTCTTACGAGCCATTCACGGCTGAAGCCGTAACTCTAAACGTCGGCTACGGTTCAATTAGCCCATAGTTACCGTCTTTGCGTTTGTAAATGACAGCGATGCGCTCTGTCTCGGCGTCACGAAAAACGATAAACTGGTTCGACTCAACCGCCAATTGTGAGGCGGCTTCTTCCGGCGACATGGGTTTAACGGCGTAGGCGCGGGCGTTTATCACACGCGGCGGGACGGGGGCCGGTTCTACCTCGCCATCGGGCGCGGGCGCGAGGGCGGCGCGTGGCGTGGCGTGGCGGATGCGGGCCACGTTTTTCTTCTTGAGTTTGAGCGTCTGTTTTTCTAACTTGCCAACTGCTTTGGTCAGTGCCGTGTACATATCGCGGTTGGTTTCTTTGACCGTGAAGGCGTGTTCGCGCCAATTGACCACGAATTCTCCGCTATGACGGTCTTTTTCTACGCTGAGAATAACGTGGACAAGGCCTGGCGAACC
>JAYVJN010000153.1:0-5675 GCA_043769325.1 Acidobacteriota bacterium | reverse complement strand
TAGGCTTTCCGCCAAATTGCGCGGCGGTTTGCCCTCTAAACGCGATGGCGCGAAAGATTTGAGCCAGGGCGGATTACCGGCGGCAAAGCGCAAGGCGGCGGGCATGGCGCGGTCTAGCGCGGGAAACAAATTACGGACGGCTAAAGCTGTCTGCGCCAACGGCAAACGCCCGCGTTGCCGGCGTATGGTGTTCAACTCGCCGGCAAAGTCAAACAGGCTTCCCCGCCCCAACAAACCCGCCAGCATTGCCGTCACGGTTGTTCCGCCATAGCCGGCCAGGTGTTCGTCGCCGCCCTGCCCATCGAGCATTACTTTTAGCCCCGCGCCCGCCGCCGCGCCGAAAACGCACCATTGATTAAACTGGCTGGTGGAGCCATGCGGTTCGTCCAGATGCCAGATAATTTGGTCTAACTCTTCTTGCAAACGCGCCACCGTCGGCCAGACTTGCACAGGTTCCGCCCCCGTGTGCGCGATAACTTTGCTGGCGTGCTGCCATTCGTCAAACTTTTCGTTTTCGTAACGCACGGTTACTGTGCGCGGCGCAGTTGTGACGCCTTGCTCTTGTAAGGTTTGTTGCGCCAGGCAAACGATTGACGAGGAATCCAAACCGCCGGACAGACAAGTTCCCACCGGCACATCCGAACGCAAACGCAAGCGCACGCTATCATGCAATAACTCACGAAACCGCTCGGCGGCATCATCCGCTGTTCCGCTCCACGCTTCCGGCTGTAAATCATACCAGCGCATGATTTCCGGCGTGGGCGCGGACGTGTCAAGCCGCACGACGGCGCGTTCGCCGCCCATTAAATGATGGATGTTCCGGTCAAAGGTGTGGCGCGAGTGGTCAAGCCAACCTTGCGCCAGATAGTCGCGGGCCGCGCTATCATCAAGCGTCGGCGTAAAATCAGGCAGGGCGCGGATTTGCTTGATTTCCGAAGCAAAAACGAGTTGTTCGCCAACCCGCGCCCAATAAATCGGCTTGACGCCAAAACGGTCACGCGCGACGTGAAGCCGCTGCGCTTTCGTATCCAACAAGGCAAACGCAAACATACCGTTAAAGCGATGTAGGCACTCCGGCCCCCATTCGGCCCAGGCTGCGAGGATTACTTCTGTATCGGTTTGCGTGGCGAAACTACAACCCGCGCGTTCCAGTTCGGCGCGTATTTCGATGTAGTTGTAAAGCTCGCCGTTAAAGGTAAGGGCCAGACCGCTGGCGGGGTGAACCATGGGCTGATGACCGTCAGCGGAAAGATCTATGATGGAAAGACGGCGATGCCCGAACGCCACTTGCCAAGCTGCGGATTGTGGCAAAGGTGATAAATTATGCTGTCGGCGCGAGTCTTCAGTAGTTTCCGGCCCGGCGTAAACTTGCGGCGCAAAGCCGGCCCGCCACAGCAGAAAGCCCTCATCATCCGGCCCGCGATGGCGCACTAACTGCGTGGCTTGCAGCAGTGTTGCCAATTCATGCGGGGCCGTTTGCGGCGAACGCACCAATGTTAAAATGCCACACATGATGAGTTTACGACGCTTTCAAAGGCTTGTCTTCCGGCCAATCAAGGCAAAGCATAACGTGGGGTTCTTCCAAACGGTAACGCCAACCGCTTTCGGGACAGGTCATTATCCCATCAGCGTCGGCATTTTCCAGACGATGCCCGTGACGGCTCATCCAGCCCTTTTGCACCGCCGGAACGCCCAACATCAGCGCGTAATCCGGCACATCGCCGCGCACCACCGCGCCCGCGCCGATGAAGCAATGGCGGCCCAGCGTCGCGCCGCAGACAATGGTTGAATTTGCGCCCAGCGTCGCGCCGATTTTAACCAGCGTGGGACGGTATTCGCTCTTGCGTTCGATGCCGCTACGCGGGTTCATCACATTGGTAAATACCATCGCCGGGCCGCAGAAAACTTCGTCTTCCAGCGTCACGCCTTCATACAACGAGACGTTGTTCTGAATCTTGCAGTTGTTGCCGATAACCACGCCCGGCGCAACATTCACGTTCTGCCCCAGACTGCAACCACGCCCGATTTTGGCATTCTTCATGACGTGCGAGAAGTGCCAGATTTTCGTTCCCTCGCCAATTTCGCAAGGCTCGTCCACATAAGCTGACTCATGGACAAAATAATTCTTAGCTGCGGGGTTAGTTAATTCGCTCATAATGTTTTGGATGCCAAACAGGTCAGACAGTAGCCAGCGGTGATGGCTGAGGTTCATCTTGCCAAACAGTTAGCGACAGTGGCAACGATACACGCAGACCATCGGCAACTTGGCGCACGGCTTTGATGATTTCTTGGGTTGCGCGCGGATGGTTGATTAAAACGGGCCGCAATTCATCATCAATGTCGGTCAAACGCGGAACAAAATCGTCCCGGTAGGTGATAATGTGCGAAGTGGCGCAACGGTTCCGGCGCACCGTTATTTGATAACGCGAATCTTCCAGCGCAGTCAGTTTGATTAGCTCTAAAGTCATCTCTTGTCGCACACAAATTCGCTTAAATGTCTGATAAAATCCGACCTTGCCATTTGGTAAGCGGTTTGGTCAAAAGGGTCTTTGATGCGGATTCGCCCTTTATCGTCAACGCCTTCCACCAACACCATATGTCCCAACGGAGAGCCCTCACGCAAGACTGTGCCCCAAGTTCCGGTGGCAAGTATGGCGTCTAAGTATTGTACGTCAAAGCAGCCGCCAATCCAACCTGACGCCGAAAGGCCAAGTCCGTTCAAATACTTGGCCAGGCGTTCAGCATTGGATGGCGCACCGATGATTCGCGCGATTTCAGTTTGTGAAACCTGTTCGCCACGCTCTTGCAGCAGCATTTCGCCAGCGGCGGCTACGCACGCCAAAGAATGGCTTTGCCGGACGACGGAAGAGTCGGATTTTTCATTGAAAACGCGCCAATATCCGCCCGCGCCGACCTGCCTGACCTTGACCATAAATCACCTTGTCGCCGGCTCTGCCTTTTGCGGTACGACAGAAACAGGTTGGCCGTTGGTTTGCAGCGATTCCTGACAAGCCTGGAGCACTTGCAAGACGCGGAGGCCGTTGCGTCCGTCCGTGCGCGGATTTTGCCGCGTTTCCACACATTCGACGAAATGGGCGCACTCGGCGCGGAGCGGTTCGCTCGTCTCAAAGGCGACGGCTGTGGCCTCGCCTTTGCGCGGCACAGGTTCGCCTTCTACCCAGTCAACACCTTGATTATAAAGAATTAACTTCTGACCAGCGGGCGCGGTGTCGTCAAACAACGCCATCTTCTCTGAACCAATGACGACCAACTTTTGCTCTTTGTAGGGGTGCAGCCAACTGACGAAAATGTGCGCCCGCGTGCCGTCTTTGAATAACAGATTGGTGACGGTTACGTCGGCGATGTCGGGTTGCAGATATGCGCCGCCCGTCGCGGTTACTTCAACGGGCAACTCGCTGCCCAAAAAGCGCAGAATGACGGCGATGTCGTGCGGAGCAAAACTCCAAAGAATATTCTCCTCGCGGCGTATCTTGCCCAAATTCAGGCGGTTAGAGTAAATATAATTGACTTTGCCCAACTCGCCGCCGCGTATCATCTCGTCCAATTTCAAGACCGCCGGATGATATTCCAGCAAATGCCCGACCATCAGCACGCGACCCGTTTCGTCTGCCGTTTTGACCATGCTTGCGCCGTCGGCAAATTGCAACGCCAGGGGTTTTTCGACAAAAACGTCCTTGCCGGCGCGCATCGCTTTTTCCGCCATCCAAGCGTGATGCTCGGCGTTTGTCGCCAGCGCGACGGCGTTAATTTCTTTGTTTGCCAGTATTTCGTCGTAACTTGTCGCCGCCGTGACGCCTTCGTATTGCGCCGCAACCGCCGCCAGAGTCGCCTCGTGAGCGTCGCAGATGTGCGACAAAACGCCCAGCGCATGAAAATTCCGCACCAGGTTTTTACCCCAATGCCCACATCCTATAACTGCAATGTTCGTCATAAAAACTTACTCAACCTGATGTGTGACTCTTTTTCACTGAAAGGCTGTCAGAAAAGGTGACTTTTGCGGCTCTGCCGCCTGATGTGCGATGACGGCTATGCCTCACCGGACCATATTTGCCTCTGATTTTGCGGCTCTGCCGCCGCGCCGGAGGCGTAGCCTCAGAATTTAAGGGGTGTTGACCGGAAAGGCACAGCCTTTCCGCACATCAGGCGGCAAAGCCGCGAAAAAGAGTCACACATCGGGTTACTCAGTCCCATACGCTTTCCTTATTGAAGGAACATAACGCGGCCAGATAAAATGTTCTTCGCAGACGGCTAAGGCGCGTTCGCGCAAACCGGCGCGGTCTTGCGCGAGACTCGCGCAAATCGTTGTTGCGGCGTGTTTTAACTCTGCCTCTACCAAATCGTGGTCAACCGTCCAACCGATGCTACGCTCGTTTATTAAGTCGGGAATCCACGCAAAAACGCTATTCACGACCAGCGGCAACCCTGCGCCTAAGTATTCGGCTAATTTTATCGGCACGGCGAGTTGAAAACGCAACGCGGGTTCGAGAAAAATCGCCGCGACATCCGCGCCTGGCAGCGTTTTGATTACTTCATCGCGGGTCAATTCGTCAACCATGATACTCGTTTCCGGCACGCCCGCCGCTTCGCGCAAAGCCGCTAAGTTCTCTAATTGGTTCAAATAGCTCAGAATCACCAGTCGCGCCGAAGGATTTACGTCCAACATGGCGCGAAATAGCCGGAAGATATGCTCCGGCAGACGCTCCGGCCCCAAACGACCAGAATAAAGCAAAACCGGCGCATCGTCACGCACGCCCCAACGCAAACGGGCCTTCCGGCGATTTTCTTCGTTGTAATTTGTCCCGCCGACGCAACTCGGAACTATCGTCACGCGCCCGGGCGCAACGCCCAATTCCTCTTGCGCGTACTGCCGCAAACCCGGCGAAACGACGAACAATTCATCCGCCGCCTGCGCCGCGTCGCGGTCTAGTTTCAGGCTTACGTCCCAAGCCCTTGTCGCTGCCGGCGAGAGATTTTCGCGCCAGGCGTAACCCAGACGATGAATCGTTTCAAAGGGCGTGGCCCCGCGCACGTCGAAAATGATACGGCCCTTTGTCAAGAGACTTTGCGCCACCGCCGCCGTCAAAGTGGTTTGCGGGCCGCGACAATGAAAAATCAGTTCGTTTTTGGTAAATCTCTCGCGCCATAAAGCCAAAGCCAAAGCCCGGCCCGGCGCGTCGTTGCCGCCGAAACGCCCGACAAACGGCACCAGGCTCATGCGTCCTTCCGGCCAGAAACTTTTGAACTCTTTGAATTTAGTGCGGACGCTGTGTTTGCGGACTTCGCTGGCGGATTCTAAAAATATCAGGCGTGTGGCGGGTTGGCCCGGCGCGGCGCACTGTGCGCGCAGACTGGCAATGACTTGAGCTTCAATAACGCCGCCGGTCATTATTTCCGACTGCACGACGTAAACAAGTTTCTTCATCCGTTACTAATCTAACAGCCCGCCGCCGCGATTTCAACTTCGCGGCGGGCCGCCAGGTTTTGTAGGACACCCGCCAGTTTACCGGCTTCAAGGGTCGGATTAAAGTTTTGCAGAATGGTTGCGCGGGCCGCCTGGCCCATCTGGGCGGCGCGGTGCGGGTCGGCGGCGAGTTCGTTGAGGGCTTGGAGCAAAGCGGCGGGGCTTTCGGGCGCGACCAGCCAGCCGTTGACGC
>JAYVJN010000152.1:0-11432 GCA_043769325.1 Acidobacteriota bacterium | reverse complement strand
GTGCTGCTTGCTGCGAGGCGGCACGCAAGGATGCGCGCGCTCCCAGGTTTATGCGATGCTGTAAAAAGCGGCCCGGCCCGGATACCGCGCCGCACCCATTAAATCTTCTTCTATCCGCAACAGTTGATTATATTTAGCGATGCGGTCGGAGCGTGAAAGCGAGCCGGTTTTGATTTGGCCGGCGTTGGTGGCAACGGCTAAATCGGCGATGAAGTGGTCTTCGGTTTCGCCCGAACGGTGCGAGATAATGCAAGACATACGGTGCGTGCGTGCCAGTTCGATGGTATCCAGCGTCTCGGTTAAAGTGCCAATTTGGTTGACTTTAATCAAAATGGAATTCGCCACACCCTGTTCGATACCTTGGCGCAGAAATTCCACGTTGGTCACGAACAAATCGTCGCCCACGAGTTGCACGCGACTCCCGACGGAATCCGTGAGCGTTTTCCAGCCCGCCCAATCGTTTTCGGCCATGCCGTCTTCGATGGAAATTATCGGGTATTGCTTGCACCAATCCGTCCAGTAAGCCGCCATTTCGTCGCTGGTTAAGCGGCGGTTGTCGGACTTTTTGAAGACGTAATGCGTGCCGTCGAAAAACTCGCTGGCGGCGGGGTCAAGCGCGAGCATCACGTCGTCGCCGGCGGTGTAACCCGCGTTACCGATGGCCTCCAGAATGGTTTCGACGGCTTCCTCGTTCGATTTCAGATTCGGCGCAAACCCGCCTTCGTCGCCGACACCAGTGGCGTAGCCGCGTTTTTTCAGCACCGCTTTGAGCGCGTGAAAGATTTCCGCGCCGCAACGCAAGGCTTCCGTAAACGACGCCGCGCCCACGGGCATAACCATAAATTCTTGAAAATCCACATTGTTATCGGCGTGCGCTCCACCGTTGAGGATGTTCATCATGGGCACCGGCAGCGTGCGCGCATTCGGCCCGCCGAGGTAACGGTAAAGCGGCAATCCTTGATGCAAGGCGGCGGCGCGGGCCGTCGCCAAACTCACGGCGAGCATAGCGTTTGCGCCGAGTTTAGACTTGTTGGGCGTGCCGTCCAAGTCAATCATTACTTGGTCAATGATGGCCTGGTCAAGCGCGTCCAAGCCTTCGAGTTCAGGGCCGATGATTTCGTTGACGTTCTCAACCGCTTGGGTCACGCCTTTGCCGAGATAGCGTTGCATATCACCGTCACGCAATTCGACGGCTTCGTTTTCGCCGGTAGATGCGCCGGAAGGCACGGCGGCGCGGCCAATTTCGCCATCAGCTAACATGACTTCGGCTTCAATGGTTGGGTTGCCGCGTGAATCCAAAATTTCGCGGGCTGTGATAAGGTCAATGACACTCATAACTTAGATGATTTCCTTCGTTTATTAGTCGTCCGTGCGGGCTCTGGTCAGTAAGTATAAACCAAAAAATACCAACATAAGGGGCAAAGCCCGCCCGCCCCAGACGGCGATACGATTCCAGTTAACCGCCGCTAAATAGCTCCATTTAGTATAGATTAAGTAGGCTGCGCCGGCGAAACAGGCTAAACCGACCAGCCGCATAAGCATTCGTTTCATAGCTTCTCCCGCGAGGGTTTGCCGGTAACGGTTTAGCGGCTGGCCCGCCGCGCTTTGACAATAAGAATCACGCCGAGAATCATCACCAGAGAAGACGTAGCTTGTGAGCCGTAGCCGCCGAATCTCTGCAAGCGCAGAAAAGCCAAGAGCGCGGCTAAGAGTAAGCACGCCAGGCCGAGAAAATAAGTTGTTCTGGGGGTCATAAGTTTTCCTCAAAAACAAAGGTCTAATTCTAAGTGACGCGAATAAAATAATCTGACCCACCAAGTATTTTTAGCCCGCTTGCTCAAACAAGCGCGCCTATTAAGAGTACGATGTTTCACGCCCTTACTTCGTGCGGGCTTCCGCATTGTGGGTCAACTTATTTTTGACCTGTTACTAAGCAGATGAGCGAAAGGATGCCGGTTTATTGAACTCGCAAAGCTATTGCCGCGTAAGCATTGAACCTTGAACTTGAAACTTTGAACTATCTGTTTAGATTGCGTCAACGGTTTCACCAATGGACACAGCCATCGGTTTGACAAGGCGCACGCGGCGGATGCGACGGCGTTCAACCTCTTCGATGTGAAAAGTTAAACCGTTGTACTCTACCGTTTCGCCTGGTTGCAAAATCTGGCCGGCGGTGTCCATCAAAAAACCGGCAATGGTTGTATAAGCTTCGGATTCGGGCAAATCCAGTTGTAAACGGCGGTTGAGGTCGCGCACGGCCAGGCCGCCGTCTAAACGAAATGAGCCATCGGTTTCTTCGGTGAGTTGCGCATTAACCTCTTCGTCGTGTTCATCGGAAATATCGCCGACGATTTCTTCGAGCAAATCTTCCAGTGTGATGACGCCTTCCACGCCGCCGTGTTCATCCACGACAAAGCCGAAGTGGAATTTGTCGCGCTGCATCTGTCGCAGCACATCTTCCAAACGGGCCGTGTCCACCACAAAAAGCGCAGGCTTGATTTCCGTTTTTAGACTAAACTTCTGCGGGTGCAGCAAATAGGGCATGACATCTTTGCTGTGGATGAAGCCTTTTACGTCGTCCAGCGAGTCGCCATAGACGGGTAGGCGCGAATAACCGTGTTCTTTGAAAGCCTGCGCGATTTCCGTCAAGGTGTAAGTTTCCGGGATGGCGGCAACTTCCGTGCGCGGCACCATCGCCTCGCGCACTTGCGTATCGGAAAACTCAAAAACGCGGTTAATGAGGTTTTGCTCTTCTGCGCCGACATGGCCGCTTTGGTGTGAGCGTTCGATAATTTGACGCAACTCCTCTTGTGTATAGGCGGAAGCGTGTTCGGCAGAGGCGTGAATGCCAAACAGCCGCACCACGCGGGCACTCGCCCAATCCAGCGCGTGAATCGGCCAGCGAAAGGTTTTATAAAACAGTTCCATCGGCCCAGCCGTTGCCAGCGCGACCTTTTCGGCGCGGTCAAGTCCGACCAGTTTCGGGGCCTGTTCGCCTAAGACGATATGGAGCGTGGTGATAATGGAAAAAGCGACGCCGAACGCGATGGGATGTTTCCAAGCCTCAAAACGAGTGCCGCTCAAAGGGCCTTCAAGCAGAGCCGAGAACGCCGGTTCGCCCACCCAACCTAAAGCCAGGGAAGCCAAAGTGATGCCCAATTGCGATGCGGAAAGATAAGCGTTGAGGTTATCCAGGACGCGCAAAAGGCGTTTGGCGGCGCGACTTCCGCCGGTTGCCAATGATTCAATGCGCGAACGCCGCACGCCGACGAGAGCGAACTCAGCAGCCACGAAAAAACCGTTGACGGCGACTAAAACGAGTACGGAAAAGAGTTTGAGCAGCGTAACCGACAGACTGACGGGTTCGCCGCTCAGAAGAAAAGCAAAAAAGCTACTTGCAGGTTCGTCCATGTTCTAGGGTTAGTGGCTGGCCGCCGCCAGAGTTTGCGCCGCTATTGATTGATGCGTGGCGCAAGCTGTAACCAAGGTTTGCAGAACGCGCTCTGTGATGTTGCCTTCGGGTTGTTCAAACACGGCGGCGAGTTCTGAGACAACCAGGTATTGCGCCTTTTCCAAAAGACGCTGTTCACGGAACGAGAGCGGCTTGGTCTGACCGAGAAAGGTCAATTGCTTGAGCACTTCGGCGATGGCGAACGGGTCGCCGGTTTTCATTTTCTCGGAAAACTCTTTGAAACGGTCTTTCCAATCGCCGGCGGGCGCGGTGAAGTCTTCCGCCAAATGGTCGCATAAATTCTCGCATTCGCGGTTGGAGAGCGGCACGCGCAGACCAATGGCGACGGCGTTACTAACCGGCACCATGACCAACGAATTATCCGCCAGCCGCACCGTGTAACAATCCAGCCGCAACGCGCCGATAGCGCGTTCCATAATGCCTTCGATAATGCCTACGCCGTGACTCGGATAGACGATTTGTTGGCCCACTGCAAAGCCTGTCATAACAACCTCCAGTTTGTTGTTGCTCCGTGATTGAAGGTAACGCCGAACGCCAAGAATGAAATTTCCTGTTGCGTTTTTCTCAGGTGGCAGGTGAAGTTTACCAAGTTGGATGAAGCAGCGTCAAGATTTACTCCGTTGTTTCTGCTCTGCGCCGTCAAATAAAAGCGTGGGCAAAATGCCGAATGCGCCAAGTTAAGCCGTTACTGTATGTTTGACAGCAACTTAGCTCCTTCGCTGGCTCATCCGTTCGGGACCGGGGCCGGACGGCCCGAAGTGTTTCAGTGCCGTGTTTCCCAACCGTGAACGGATTGGCTAATGGAAAAGAGCGACACTTGTGTTTGCAAAGCTGTGACGGCTAACTGTCCACTGTCAATTATTCTCTGCCACTGTTTTTAATGACTCATGTTACGCAGCCATGATGTTCGATGTCAGCTTGACAAATGCTTTGTGCCGGAGGCACAGCAGAAATTAGCCGGTGGTGGAGCGTTCGCGTAACCACCGGAGACAACCGCCGCCGCGCCTCGGCGTCCCGCAAGGGACGCGGGAATAATCGCTGTTCCCGCGCTCCTACCGGAGCGCACAGTCTTTTCCGGCGTCGTTTCCGGTGGTTGTCACCACCGGCTAATTTTCTCTGCGCTTTCAGCGCGAAAAGCACGTCAAAGCCGGCAGCCAGGTTTACTTGCGTAACATAAGTTAACCCGATGTGTGACTCTTTTCGCGGCTGTGCCGTCTGTCCGTCAGCAACTGCTGTCAAACCAGGTTTTATTTCAGGTGCTTCCCAAACCAATCCAAGACATTGGTGTACCAGAATTCAGAGTTCTGCGGTTTGAGAATCCAGTGGCCTTCATCGGGGAAAACGATGAGTTTGGACTCCACGCCGCGTTTTTGTAGCGCCGTGAAAAGTTGCAAGCCTTCGCCGATGGGAACGCGGTAATCCAGTTCGCCGTGTATGACCAACGTAGGCGTGTTAAAGTTTTTGACGAATTGGTTGGGCGACCATTTTTGGTAAAGTTTCGGGTTATCCCAGGGATTGCCCTTAAACTCCCATTCGGCGAACCATATTTCTTCCGTCACGCCGTACATACTGGTCAAATTATAAACGCCCGCGTGCGAAACAAAAGTCTTGAATTTGAAGCGTTTGTCGTCGTTGTGGCCGAGCAGCCAGTTGACCGCGTAGCCGCCGTAACTCGCGCCCGCCGCGCCGATATTGTCTTTGTCCAGGTAAGCGTTATTTTTGAGCACATCCGCAACGCCGTTTTTGATGTCAACCATCACCTTGCCGCCCCAATCGGCGGAGATTTCGTTGACAAACTTTTGCCCGTAACCCGTCGAACCGCGCGGGTTGGGCATGAACACGACATAGCCGGCGTTGGCGAAAACCTGCGGGTTCCAACGGTAGCCCCAGTTATTATTAAACGCCGATTGCGGGCCGCCGTGAATGATAACCAGCAACGGGTATTTTTTGTTGGCGTCAAAATCACTTGGTTTGATGAGGTAGCCGTGAATTTTCGCGCCGCCCGCGCCTTTCCATTCCGTTTCCTCGAAAGGCTTGAGATTGAACGGTTTGAGGAAATCTTCGTTGGTGCGCGTGAGTTGCGTGACGTTCTGGCCGTCGGCGTCGGCGCGGAAGATTTCGGTGGGCATCGTGCCGTTGTTGCGCGTGAAAACGAGTTTGCCGTTGGCGTTTACTTTCACGTCGCCGTTAAATCCTTCGGGAACGACTTTTTTAATCATCGCGTCGTCAATCGTGACCGCGTAAATAGGCGATTGCCCGCGTTCGCCAACGGTGAAATAAATCATTTGGCCGTCGGGCGTGAAGACAAACTCTTCTACTTGCAAATCGAATTTGGCGGTTAAATCCCGCGTTTGCTTGGTTTGACGGTCATAGAGCATGAGCCGCCAGCGGTCTGCTTCAAAGCCGCCGGTGGCTTGCGAACGATAGGCCAGATAACGCCCGCCCGACGAATAGAGCGGCGATTGGTCGTAACCTTTGTTATCGCCCGTCAAGCGTTGCGCTTCGCCGCCCGTCACTGGAACGGTGAAAATGTCGTTGTTGGTGGTCGAGGCTTCGTCCTTTTCCGTGCTGCGGGCAAAGGCCAACTCTTTGGCATCCGATGAAAAAGCGTAATCCAAAGGCCCGCCTAAGCTAAACGGCGGCGCGTCGTAATCGCCTGGCGTCAGGTCTTTTACTTCGTTGTTTTCCAAGTTGACGATGAAAACGTGGGAACGCTTGCCGTCTTTCCAGGCCGTCCAATGGCGATAGAGCAAGCGGTCAGACGTATGCGCTTTAACCTTGCCGGCTTCGTCCTTTTCGGCGCGCATCTTGTTACAGGCTTCGTCCGCGCAGTCGGGATAGACTTCTGAGGTGAACGCCAGCATCTTGCCGTTTGGCGACCACAAAGGGTCACTCGCGCCCATTGCCAAATCTGTGACTGGCTTGGCGTTGCTGCCGTCCGCGTTCATCAGCCAGATTTGCCCGCCACGTCCGAACGCAATCTGTGAGCCGTCCGGCGACCAACGCGGCCCGGCGGAAGAACCCGTTTCATTGGTTATCTGTTTCGCCGCGCCGCCATTGGCTGAAACCAGGTAAATCTGTGTGCGCCCACGATTAGCCGCCTTGTCAATCGCCGTCACCTGATACGCCACTAACTTGCCGTCCGGTGAAACCTGCGGGTCGCCCACGCGCTTAACTTGCAGCAAGTCCTGAATCGTAAACGGGGCCTGCGCCGCCGCCGCGCCCATCCACACAAATAACGCCAACAGTATTAAGCCAATTTTTTGCTTCATAAATTTCTTCCTCAAACTTCTCCGCATCTTATGACGCTCTGGCCCACATTTCAAGATGCCAGTCCGCAAATCAGAAATTGAACTCCCAAAAAACGGGGCTCGCCACGATTGGAGCGCAGACCGCTTTGTCCGCAACGAGCCAAAGGCGAGTAACTGCGTCCCTACCAGGCCTGGTTCAATTTAAGGGGCCTCTGCCCAACCTTTTTTGCGCTCTCGCGCTCTCGCGCTCATGCGGCCACGTTATGCTAAGTCTCAAGGCACGGCTACACTCTTACAATTTATGTGACAGTCGTACTGTCCAAACCATTGAAATTAAAGAGTCGGGCGTATCGGCGGGATTTTTTACGGGTTTTGACGTAAAATAGCCGGGCGCAAGAGAATACTTGAACGCTGAAGGTATAACCTAATGACATCCGTACAAGAGATTTATCGCTATACTATCGTTCCTTTGCCGTCGGCAGAGCGTTTGCAACTGGCCGCGCTTATCTTGGGCGATTTGACCAAGACCGCGTCGGCAGAATCAACTGTTTCCGTCTTGGAACTTATTGAGTCATTTCCGCGCCAACGTGGTTTTCAGACCTCCGCAGAGGTTGACGCATATCTCAAACAGGAGCGCGATTCATGGGACGACTGATGTTGCCGGCGTCGGGCGTCGTTTACCTTGATACTGCGCCCATTATTTACACAGTTGAACGGCACGCGGATTATGAATCGTTGCTCTTGCCACTGTGGACGGCAAGCGAAAACCATGCTTTGCACATCGCTACCAGTGAGCTTACCTTACTGGAAACGCTGGTCAAACCTCTGCGCGATGGCGACACAACGCTGGCGCAAGATTATGAAACGCTTTTGACCGCCACGCGGTTGCGGTTGCAACCTATTACCGCCCAACTCCTTAAAAGACGCAGCCCAACTCCGTGCTACCGCCAGACTTAAAACGCCCGACGCCATTCATGCAGCAACCGCTTTAGCCCTAGGCTGTGTGCAATTCGTCACTAACAACGACGGTTTTCGCCAGGTCTCGTCACTGCCCGTCGTTATTCTCAAAGACCTTTTGTAATGCGAATGACCGGAAAATATATTTTTTCCATTGACAAAAAAGCACTTGACAGAATGAGTTAAACATAGTTTAATCGCAATTACCCCAAAACCTCAAAGAGCGTTGTCTCTCAACGCGAAGTGTATTTCACCGATAAGAGCACCCCCGTAGCGATGCGGGTTCGCAAAGCCTCGGAGTCTCGCTTGATTAAGACGAGATAGTCCGGCTGCCGAAGTGAGGTTTTATGCCATTCAAACAAGTAGGATCGAACGCTCTCCCAATGTTATTCAAGCGTTTACTTTTATTACTCGTCACTATTTTCAGCAGCTTTGCCGGAGTCGCGGGACAGGAACGCCAGGCGCGTCCTGTTGCCCGCTTGATAGCCGCTTTCCAGAGCGAAAGCCAGGCTCCGGCACGCTCGGCGTCTCCCCCGACGACAAAGAGCAACACCCCCGATGCAGCACCCCCCTCTTTGTCGCTTGTCGCGCAGCCCGTTGCCACCACTGTCAAAGCGCAAACTGATGCCATAGTACCGGCAGAAGTGGCGCAGATGGAACAGCGCGTCTTTGCGTTGGTCAATGAAACACGCGCCAAACAGGGCTTGACCCGATTGGCGTGGGATGAAAAAGCGGCGCAGATGGCGCGGCGACACGCGGCTAATATGGCGTTGGCGTGTTTTTTCAACCACATTGACCCGCAGGGCCGCGATACGGTGGCACGGGCGGGCGAAGCGGGCTTGCGCGGTTGGCGGGCCTTGAGCGAAAACATCGCGTATAATAAAGGCTACGACCAACCGGCAGATTTCGCGGTGGAGCGGTGGCTGCTTTCGGCTAAACATCACGACAATATCGTGCTGCCGATGTTCACTCATACCGCTGTCGGTGTCGCTCTGGCGGCAGATGGCCGTATCTATTTTACCCAGGTTTTTCTGGCGCGCTGACGCGCTTGGTTGAGTTCACCAAGGAGCAGGCAGGCGGCGCTCAGAGAGGCTGGGGCTTGAGGAGCGTCGTCTGTTTTGCCCGTTCAAGAATTTTCTTTACCATCGTTTGCCAAGATAAACTGGATTTTGCGCGTGCCGGGCCGCCGCGCCGATGGTTTCCATGAAATTGTAACGCTTTTACAGACCGTCTCGCTGGCCGATAAGTTGACTTTTCAGAGCCGCGACGACACTCGCGTGACCTTAACTTACGAAGGCGCGCCACAGATTCCTTTGGATGCGACGAACCTGGTCTTGCGCGCGGCGCGCGCTTTGCAGGAACGATACGGCAGAAAAAATGGCGCGGAGATTCATCTCTCGAAACAAATTCCGGCAGGCGGCGGTCTGGGGGGCGGTTCGTCCAACGCGGCGGTGACGCTGTTGGGCCTGGCGCAACTGTGGGATTTGCCGGCCACGCCCGCCGAACTGCGCGAAATTGGCGCACAGCTAGGGGCCGACGTGCCTTTTTTTTTATTGGGCGGGTTGGCTTTGGGTAGTGGGCTGGGAACAGAGTTAGAACTGCTTGATGATTTGCCGCCGCAGTGTTTGGCAATCGTCGCGCCGGGCGTGGGCGTCTCCACAGCGGACGCCTACCGCGCCTTAAACGCTTCGCCCTTGACAAAAGAAGACGCGATTTATATTCTTACAGATTCGCGTGCGGCGCGCGCGATTGGCGAAAGTTTTCCGGCGGCACTGCATAACGACTTTGAGCGGGTAGTTTTGCGACAAGAACCGGAGATTGCGGCGGCGAAAGCCGCCCTTTACGAAGCCGGCGCGCGCACAGCCTTGATGTCCGGTAGCGGCTCAAGCGTTTTTGGGCTGTTTGATAACGAAATCGCGCAACAACAAGCCGTTGCCAGGTTGTCAGGGTGGCAGGTATTCGCTTGCCATACTGTTACGCAGGCGGCTTACCGCCAAGCTTTAGGCTTGTGCGCAGCGCGGTTGTTGCATTAGAATAAGCCAGCGACACTATATCTTTTGGGGCGTCGCCAAGTGGTAAGGCATCGGTCTTTGGAACCGACATTCGTAGGTTCGAATCCTTCCGCCCCAGCCAATCCTTGTAAGGATAAAGGATAAAGGATAAAGGATAAGGGCAAGTTACACTTTATCCTTCAACCTTTATCCTTTATCCTTTGTGTTATGGGTACAACCGGCGGCATTAAAGTCTTTGCGGGCAACTCGCACCGCGTTTTGGCGGAGGAAATCTGCTATTACCTGAGTTGCGATTTGGGACGCGCTACGACGGCGCGGTTTTCCGACGGTGAGTTCAATTTCCAAATTGACGAGAATGTGCGCGGCGGCGATGTCTTTATCGTACAACCGACCTGCCCGCCGTCGGATGCCAATTTGATGGAGTTGCTCGTTATGCTGGACGCTTTCCGGCGTTCGAGTGCCGAGCGGGTAACGGCGGTGGTGCCTTATTTTGGTTACGCCCGTTCCGACAAGAAAGACCGCCCGCGGGTGCCGATTGCGGCGCGTTTGGTGGCAAATCTCCTGACGGTTGCCGGGGCTGACCGCGTTTTGACGATTGATTTGCACGCGGCGCAGATTCAAGGGTTCTTTGATATTCCGGTGGATCACTTATACGCCGCGCCGGTTTTCATTAAACACTACCGCGAGAATCCTTTAGAGCGGATGGTGGTGGTGACGCCGGACACCGGTGGGGCCGAACGCGCCCGCGCCTACGCAAAACGCCTGGACGCCGACCTCGCGCTCTGCGACAAGCGGCGCGAAAAGGCTAATGTTGCCGAAGTAATGAACGTCGTGGGCGATGTCAAGGGGCGTAACTGCCTGATTGTGGACGATATGTGCGACACGGGCGGTTCGCTTACCAAAGTCGCCATTGCCCTGCGTAATGCGGGGGCTGAAAAGATTCACGCTTGTTTCACGCACGGCGTTTTTAGCGGCCCGGCCATTGAACGGCTGGCTGCTTCGGAAATTGAGCAAATTGTTGTCACCAATACTGTGCCACTGCACAACGGCGGCCAGGAGTTGGAAAAAATTAAAGTTTTGAGCATCGCGCCGCTATTAGCGAAAGCGATTAAGTCAATCCACGAGGAAACCAGCGTTTCTTCGCTCTTCGTTTAACCAGAAGGGCAAACACTAAGAGCTTGTAGCTAAAGGAATTAACCATGTCTGAAGAAAAGAAAGAATTTGTCATCCAGGCGCAATTGCGCGAAGGTCGCGGTAAAAACGATTCGCGCCGCGTCCGCGTTGCCAAACAGGTGCCGATGGTTGTTTACGGCAAGGGCGGCGAGTCCGTTGCGGTGATAGCGATGCTGGCCGACGTAGCCACCATACTGCGGACGCCGGAAGCCGGCAAAACGATTTTCACGATTGCCATCGAAGGCGGCGAAACCTCGCAAGTCGCGTTCAAAGACCGGCAGATTCACCCCTTGACCGGACGGCTCATGCACGCCGATTTAGTGCGCGTCTGAGGATTTTAGATTTTGGATTGGCTAAGGCGTGCGTTACGCGCCAATTTTGGCAGCCATCCGAATTCTACCCACATTGCAGAAGCCCGCACTTAGTCAAAGGCGTAAAACACGGCACACTTGACGTAGTGCGTGTTTCTGCAAGATGGTTGGTGGGTCAGGTTATTTTATTCGCGTTACTAAGCGTTATTTCCCCCAACCAAGTCGCTATGGCTATACCTGAAATCTCGCATCGTTG
>JAYVJN010000151.1:0-4219 GCA_043769325.1 Acidobacteriota bacterium | reverse complement strand
GCTTCGGGCGTAGAGAAATTGGTGATTTCCTTAGGCTGCCCGTCTTCGATGATGGCGAAGTTCTCTTTTTTCAGGCCCGTGACAATTTGGCCGGTTTTTTTATGATAGACAACGACTTCGACATTGATAACCGCCGTCTTTACAACCACGATGTCATCTTGGTCTTTGCCTAAATCCGGTGGCGGGGCCGGTTCGTTGGGGTTTTTCGGGTCGGGGCGTTTGTTCTTTTTCTGTTGCTGGTCGGGCGGCGTCTGTTGGCGGCCCGATTGAGCGGGAAGGCTGGCTGTCCAGGCGAAGGCCAAAAGCAGCAGACCGAGGGCGTAACGGAGAGAATTGTGCTCGCGCTTCATCATAATACCTCATTTGACGCGGGCCAGGCCGTAAATGTTGCTTTATTCAGCGACACTAAACCTGAGCAAGCGCGGGCCGCTTGTGAAAACGGCCCGCGTCTGCGGGATTAAAGCTACTTTGTCGCCAAAATCGGGGTTTAGCGAATGATGTCAACTTCAACGGTGGCGTCAAAGGCCCCTGAGTTGTCGTTCAAATTGTCCTCATTGATGCCGAGAAACAGCACGCCGTCGCGCTGCGCGACAAATTCGCGGTTGCGTCCGACGAAGACAAAATCGTCGTTATCATCGCCAATGACGGCGATTAAACCGCCCGTTGCTTCATTGGGCATCAACTTGCGCGCGTCACGCACGGAAGGCAAGCCTGCCGGCGTCGCGTTTACCCCACGACTGACGGTAATCGTGCCGTTGGCGGAAATGCGCACCTTCTGGCCGCGCCGTAACACTATGCCGGTGTTCGTCCAACCGTTGTTGGTGTTGTCACCGGCAACTTTGGAGCGAACGCTCATGTAACGGGCCGGAACCGTGTTACCACCGGCATTATTATTGCCGCCGGTATTGGTGTTGCCGCCCCCTGTGTTGGGGCGTGGGTTGGTGATTGGCGGTGGCGGCGGGTCGTCATTGCGTCCGCCATTGTCTGCCACAACCGCTTTGTCAAATTCAATCGCGTCCACATCTTCGATGTAGATACTAAGTTTGCTGCGGCGATTTTTCGCGCCGCTGCCAATCAGAACAGTGAATTGTTGGTCTTTGAAACCAACGATTTCGCCACGAATGACGGTACCATCCTTCATGCGAATGGTATCCGCAAATGCCGTCAACCCCATCATTCCGACCAGGGCCAACGACGCCATAATTTGTAACAGGCGAACTTTCATAGCTTTCTCCATTGTGGAATAAGCCGGCGCAACTCCCGGACCGACGCGAGTGCAACCGCATCATTAACAGACTTAGGTGAGCTTTTCAAGCGGGAGAGCGAATTTTCGCGTAATTGATGCCAGGAATGCAATAAATAGTTGGCTAAATTTACGAAAGCTTCCGTTACTCTTTGGCTTGTCATTATGCAGCCCTGGTGTAGAGCCGCTGGTTGACAATTTTTTGCGCCGGCGGCGCGGGGGAAATTAGCCGGTGGTGGAGCGTGAGCGTAACCACCGGAGACAAGCACCGCAGCGCGTCAGCGTCCCGCGAGGGACGCGGGAACAACCATTATTCCCGCGCTCCTACCGGGGCGCAAAGGCATTGCGCCACCCTTTCCGGTGGTTCTCACCACCGGCTAACTTCCTTCGCGCCTCTGGCGCATAAACAGTCAAGTCAACCATCCAATTTTTAACTGCGTAACATGAGTTATCAGGCATCGCTGTTTACAAGCGGCGCGGGATGCGTTTTGGTTCCGGGACTTCGATAAGTTTTACGGAAACGGCTACTTTTTTGTCGTCGCGCAAAACTTCAACTTTAACCGTGTCACCAATTTGGTGTTTATCCATGATGCGGTAAAGGTCGTCCGTGCTTTTCACCGCTTCGCCGTCAATGGACGTGATGATGTCGCCGAGAATCACGCCGTCAAACGATTGCTGCGTGGCTTTAATGCCGGCGGCCTCGGCCCCGCTACCGGGCGAGACGCCCATGACCAAAACGCCATTATCAATTTTTAGTTCGAGTTGCGCTTTAATGGGCGCGATGTCGCGGGTTGCGACGCCGAGTTTCGGGCGTTTCACTTTGCCGAATTGGATGATTTGCGGAATAACGCGCTGCGCAACATTTGACGGCACAGCAAAACCGATGCCGACGGAACCTCCGCCGCCCGGACTGAGAATCTGTGAATTGACGCCGACCATGCGCCCGTGCGAATCAAGCAAAGGGCCGCCGGAATTGCCCGGATTGATAGAAGCGTCGGTTTGAATGGCTTCGATGGGCCGGTTGTCGCGGGCGCGAATCGGGCGTTGCAGACCGCTGATAACGCCTGTCGTAAGCGTGCGGTCAAGCCCGAAAGGGTTGCCAATAGCGAGGACTTTTTGCCCGACTACGAGTTTGGCCGAATCGCTAAACTGCACCACCGTTAATTTATCCTTGGGCGCGTCCACTTTAATTATCGCCAAATCCGTGCCGGGGTCGGTGCCCACCACCGTCGCCGGATACTGCTTGCCGTCGCCGAAACTGACGGCGAGTTTGCTGGCGCCGGAAACAACGTGCTCGTTAGTAAGAATGCGCCCTTCCTGGTCAATCACTGAACCGGAACCGGAACCTTCTTTTTCTTCTTCGCCAACAGTGTCGCCGAAAATGTCTTGTTGCTGCGCGAACCGCGTGATAAAGACCACGCCAGGCGAGACATTGCGATAAACTTCGATGCTGTTCTGTTCATCGGAAAGCACGGTGTTATCGTTGGCGGGCGGGTTCGTCCCCTCATTTTCGTTTGAGGCTTGCGAACTGGGTTGGAATTTGCCGCTAAAACGGTTGAGACAAGCTACCGTGCTGGCCGCCACCACGCCTGAAAGCAGCGCAATTAGGAGAATTTGTCGTACTGAAAGTTGATACATGACGTTTGCTAACCTCTACAATAAAAAATCCGCAACGGGAAATACGAAGCAACGCGGCGAAAAGTTGCCGCCTAATTGCTCCGAGGCTTGGATGCTGCCATTGCCTGGCGCGGTTGCGCCGCAGATAATTTAGCTTTGAAGAGTAGCGGCCCGCAAGGGTAGGACAATGTGGCAAGCCGTTCTTTTGCTTAAAAGATGAAGGCGGGTGACAAATGCGGCAATCGCTCTAACGCCGCGAGTGCTTCAATGTGACCGTCAAAACCGAGCGCGGAAAGTCCGGTAGCCGCGTGGACTAACATCAAGCAACAGTAAACGCCCAACACCAGCGTCAGCCCGCGCCGCGCCATTGTCAGGTGGTAGCAGCGATAAAGGACGTAAGCGGCAAACGCGCCGACCAATAATTTAGCCGCCAAAAACGGCCCGTTACCCATATCCAGCAAAACCGCCATCAGGCCGTTGCCTTCGGTGGCGAGGTTGGCGCGCACCCAAAAAATCGTAAGTTGGGCGTCCAGCCAATTGAGGGCGAACAAAAGCAAGCATTTGGATAGGGCTGTCATCAAAGTATCTCCTGCCGATAGTGACACTCAAACCGCAACGCTATAAACAAGTTAGCCGCGTCTCTGGTGAGAGGGGCGGCGCGTGCGTTGGCGACGAATAGCGTCCGCTAACGGCAACTACAAAAGTTGTACTTTTAGTATATTAAGAATGACAGCCGGTTTCCGCGATTTTTTTCAACATTCGCGCGCCTTGAGCGAATAATTTTCTCTCCTTTTGGTAGTATGAGATGGTCATTGAACGCGCAAGTGAGTGTTGCGAGGAAAAAAGACGCCTATTAGCCAAGACAACGCACAGTTTTCTCTCTCGCAAGCCCTAACTGCCGCCGCGCAGACGCTCCAACAAGCGGGCCTCGTTGATGCGCGGCGCGAGGCGGCATCGCTCTTGGGCCACGTCTTAGACCGCCCTTACACCTACCTGCTGACGCATCCCGAACAACCACTTAATTTGTCGCAAATGAACGCCCTGCAAGAACTTACCAGCCGTCGCGCCGCCGGCGTGCCTTTCGCTTACATCACAGGCCAACGCGAGTTTTATGGACTCGCTTTTGAGGTCACGCCTGATGTGCTGATTCCGCGCCCCGAAACCGAACTGCTGGTTGAGAAAGCGTCGGAAATCATCCGGCAAAGCGACGCACCCGCGTTCATCTGCGACGTTGGCACGGGTTCGGGCTGTATCCCCATCGCCTTGCTCCACGAAAACCCGTCGGCCCGCGCCATTGCGTTGGACATCTCGCCCGCCGCCCTGCGCGTGGCGCAACGAAACGCCGCCCGCCATCACTTA
>JAYVJN010000150.1:0-22626 GCA_043769325.1 Acidobacteriota bacterium | reverse complement strand
CGCGAGGACTTTTTCCTTGACGCCGCCGACGGGGAACACTAAACCGGAGAGCGTGATTTCGCCGGTCATGGCGGTATCGGGACGCACGCGGCGGCCCGTATAGAGCGAGGCCAGCGCGGAGGTCATGGCGACGCCCGCCGAGGGGCCGTCTTTGGGAATTCCACCGGCGGGAACGTGTATGTGGACGCCGTTGGTTTTGAAAGCATCGGGCGCGATGCCGAATTCCTGCGCGTGTGACCAGAGATAGGAACGCGCCGCTTGCGCCGATTCCTGCATCACTTGGCCCAGTTGTCCGGTCATGGAAAGGCCGCTGCCGCCGGGCAACATCGTGGCTTCGATAAAGAGGACTTCGCCGCCGGCCTCGGTCCAGGCCATGCCCGTAGCGACTCCGGCGGGCATTTCCGTGCGCGCCTCTTCGGGATGAAAACGCGGGCCGCCGAGGTATTCTTTCAGGTCGTTGGCGTCAATCGTAATGTTTTCCGACGTGCCTTGCGCGATTTTCAGGGCGGCTTTGCGGGCCACGCTGCCGATGGCGCGTTCCAGTTGGCGCACGCCAGCCTCGCGGGTGTAGTTCATTGCCAACGAAGACAGAGCGGCGTCCGTGAGAGAGAAATTATCCGGCTTCAAACCGTTCTCCAAAATCTGGCGCGGAACTAAATACTGCCGCGCAATCGCCAGCTTTTCATGGTCGCTATACCCCGCCAACTGAATAACTTCCATGCGGTCGCGCAAGGGCGCGGGGACGGGGCCGAGTTGGTTGGCGGTGGCGATAAAAAAGACGTTCGACAAATCAAAGGGCAAATCCAGGTAATGGTCGCGGAAGGTGTGGTTCTGTTGCGGGTCGAGGATTTCCAGCATCGCCGAAGCCGGGTCGCCGCGCTGGTCGTTGCCCATTTTGTCAATCTCATCCAGCATAAAGACCGGATTATTAACGCCCACGCGCCGCAGGGATTGAATCAGACGGCCCGGCATCGCGCCGATGTAGGTGCGGCGATGCCCGCGCAATTCGGCTTCGTCGCGCACGCCGCCCAGCGCAATGCGTTCAAACTCGCGGCCCAAGCTGCGCGCAATCGAACGGCCCAAACTCGTTTTGCCCACGCCCGGCGGCCCGACGAAACAAAGAATCGGGCTTTTGGCGTCGGGGCGCAGTTTGATGACGGCGAGAAATTCAAGAATGCGTTCCTTGATGTCTTCCAGGCCGTAGTGGTCTTCATCGAGGATGCGCCGCGCCTCATTCAAATCCAGTTTGTCTTCGGAGGCTTTGCGCCAGGGAAGTTCGAGAATGTATTCCAGGTAAGAACGAATAACATGGTAATCGGGCGCGGCTTGCGGCAATTTCTCCATCCGGCGCAATTCGCGGTTCGCCTCTTTGCTCACCTCTTCGGGCAAATCGGCTTCGGCCAGGCGTTGGCGCAAATTGTCAGCGTCGGCGCGTTCGCCTTCGTTTTCGTCTTCGCCCAGTTCTTTTTGGATGGCCTTCATCTGCTGGCGCAAATAATAGTCGCGCTGGGATTTATCCATTTCCGCGTTGGCTTCGGTGGCGATTTTGGCGCGCAGTTCCATGATTTCCACCTCGCGGCCCAGGGCGAGAAAAGTCAGGCGCAACAACTCGTCAACCGTGTTGGCTTCGAGCATATTTTGTTCCTGCGCGACTCCCAAGTGCATAACGGACGCGAGGAAATAGGCCAAACGCACGGGTTCCTGTGTGCTCAAAACCATCGCGCGGACTTCCGGCGGAATCTGCGGCATGAGGGCAAAGGCGCGTTGAATCAATCCGGTGAGGTTACGTTTACTAGCCTCCACCATGTCGGCGTCCTGCACGGTCAAATCGGGCAGAATCTCTATTTTAGCCCGCAGAAAAGGCTCAGTCTGCATCCATTCCAAAACGCGCACGCGCTCCACCCCCTGCACGATGAGGTGCATCGCATCCTCAACGCGCTCCATACGCTTAACAATAGTCAGCACGCCAATTTCGTACAAATCCAGGGGCTGCGCCTCTTGGCCCGTCACATCCTCACGGCGCAGACTGATACAGGCCAACAACTTTTCCTCGTTTGCCAGCGAAGCTTCCACCGCCGCCATCGAACGCGCCCGCCCAACCATAAGCGGCACAACGGTTTCGGGAAACAGCGTCGTGTTCTGCAAAGGCAAAAGCGCCACCTCAAACGGCATTTTAGGCAGGGTTTCTTGTTGATTTACTTCTTCCATGATGTTTGTAAGTGAAGCAGCAAAAGGCCGTCACGGTAATCACGGATGATTTTTGCGTCGGCGATAGAGTTGGGAAAGTTGAGTATTTTTTCAAAGCGGCTGTAAGTGATTTCGAGTTGCTGGCAAATAACCTCGTCCGTCTCGCAGAAAGTGTCCCGCCGCACACCTGAAATGCGTAATATATTGCCTTCTATGATGATTTCCAAATCACTCTCCGCTACACCAGCCAGGTCAACTTTGACAACCCAACCATCCACCGTGCGATAGATGTCCGCCGCCGGATTCCACAGACGCCGCGCCGTGTTCAAAGTGCGATGCTGACCCAACAAACTAAAATAACGATTGACTGATTTTGCCATGATTGGGGGTTGGGGATTGGGGATTGGGGATTGGGATTTGCCGGCCCCTGACCCCTACGCCCTAACCCCTAAGTAACGCGAATAAAATAACCTAACCCATCAACTATCTTGCGGAAACACGCACTTCGTCAAGTGTGCCATATGTTACGCCCTTACTTCGTGCGGGCTTCCGCATTGTGGGTCAACTTATTTCTGGCGTGTTACTAATACAATTTTTTCCAAAAAGATGCGCCGCTGGAAATGTCTTCGAGGGCTTCGGCGAGTTCGCGGTCAACCTCGGTTTCGAGCGCGATGTCGGCCATCGAAATGATGCCGCGCAGGTAGCCAACCTCGTCTGTCACGGGTATGCGGCGCACCTGTTGTTCACCCATTTTGCGGATGACTTCGATAACGCGGTCGCCTGGTTGCGCCGTATGTAGTTGACCGGACATGATTTCCCGCGCCGGCGTCGCTGCGGCGTCAAGTCCGGCGGCGATAACCCGCACCACAATGTCGCGGTCTGTCACCACGCCAAGCAGTTTGGCGTCTTTGCCGTTGGCTTCGGTCTCGACAATCGGAATGATGCCTGTGTCTTCGTCGCGCATGAGCAAAGCGACGGCGGCAATCGTGGCGTCGGGCGCGGCGGTTATCAGTTCGCGCGTCATAATGTCGCGGCACAACAGGCGCGAACGCGAACGTCCACGCGGGCGGCGCGGGGTTTCTGCGGGTTCTTGGTCTTCGTAGCGTCTTGACATAACAGTGAATTATAGCCGCAAACCGCCGCGCCGCGAAATGCGCGGGGAAAAAGGTCAGAGCGGCAGGCCGACGCGCTGCAACAAACCGATGAAACGCGCATCCTGGCGAAGCGGGTCGAGGCGCGGGTCAACTTTTAACCAGGCCAGGGCTTCGGAGCGGGTCAGATAGGCTTCTTCAAGCCGCGCAAATGCTTCGTCGGTTTCGCCCAGGGCCGTATGGACAATGGCAAAATGATAGGGCGAGACGTGGCGCGTGTGGGCTAAATCAAGCATTTCCGCGAACAAAGTGCGGGCCTGGGTTGTGCCGCCGTCAGTAGCGAAAAGGTGCGCGACGGCGGCGCGGAGCAAGGGCGCGTCGTCAATTTTGCGGGCGCGGTCGTAGGCGGCGTAGGCTTCTTCAAAGTGGCCCATCTGCTCATGCGCCCAACCGACAAAAAAATGGCTCCAGATAGAATTGGTGTCGCCGTCGAGGGCTTTTTTGAAATGCGGCAGAGCGGCCTGGTAATCGCGGGCGCAGAAGAACGAGAGGCCCAAATCGCTGGTGATTTCCAGTGAAAGCGGGTCTAATTCGCTGGCGCGTTGAATGGCGGCGATGGATTCGGTCAGACGGCCCGAAAAACAGAGCAGCCAGCCGTAACGATGATGCGCTTCGGCGTAGCCCGGATTGAGTTCACTGGCGCGTTTGAAACAACTTTCCGCGCCGCGCCAGTCCCACTCGTAATAAAATTTGATGAGTCCCAAAGCGGCGTGCGCTTCGGCCAAAGTGTCGTCCAATTCGAGGGCTTTGGCGGCGGCCCCACGCGCTCGCGGCATGGCTTCGTCGGGCGGTAAGTGAAGCGAAGAAAGGCCGTAATAGGTATCCGCCAGGCCCGCGTAAGCCAGCGCATATGCGGGGTCAAGCCCGATGGCCTGGTCAAAATGGCGCAGGGCCTGGTCAAAACCTTCGCGCGTCTGTTTAGCCAGACAGAAACGCCCCAACAAATAAAGACGGTAGGCTTCGGGGTTTTCCGTATAGCGTTTGACCAGGCGTTGCCGATCTTCGCCAGTGAGTTTGAGCCGCAGTTTGGCGGAAATTTCCTGCGAGATTTCGTCTTGCACGGCAAAAATATCATCCGCCGGACGGCGATACTCCTCGCCCCAGAGATGCGAACCGTCGAAAGTGTCAACCAGTTCCGCTTTAATGACGAGGTTGTTGCCAAACTGCAAGACGCGGCCCATCAGCACAGCCCGCACGCCTAATTCTTGCCGCATTTGCTCCGGCGTGACGGATTGGCCTTTGTAACGAAAGACGGTGGCGCGGGCTAAGACCTTTAATTGCGGCAATTGCGAAAGCGAGTTGATAAGGCTTTCAGTGATGCCGTCGGAAAGGTATTCGAGGCTAGGGTCAGGGTTGGCATTAGCCAAAGGCAAAACGGCCAGCGAATCAATGCGCGGCCCGCTGCCCATCGTGGTCCAAGCGGACTGGTTGGCGGCATAGCCGGTCAGCGCGGTGGGCGCGATAAAATCGGAGTTCGTCCATTGCTCATTGCTTGTGGCTTCGGTCAGTACGGTTTCCTGTTGCGAACGCGAATTGCTGCGCCTGGCTTCGTATTCAACTTGCTCTTTAAGTGGGAGCAATTCATCCAGCATAACCCGCATGGTCGCGTAACGCGCGGCGCAGTCTTTGGCCAGGGCGCGGTGCACGATGCGTTCTAAATCAGGCGGCACGCCCACGCTCGTCTGCGACAACGGCAAAGGGTCGCGGTAGAGAATCTGCGCCATCGTGTCGCTTGAGGTAAGCCCATGAAAAGGCAGACGGTAGCTCAACATTTCGTAAAGCAAAACGCCGAAACTGAAGATGTCCGAACGCTCGTCAACCGCCAATCCACGCGCCTGTTCCGGCGACATATAGGCCACCGTGCCGACAACCATGCCCGGATTGGTCAGGCCCGGTTTTAGCTGGCCCGTATCTTTTTCGCTCAGTTTGGCCAGGCCGAAATCCAGAACTTTGACGTAACCGTCGCGCCGCCGCATGATATTTTCCGGCTTTACGTCGCGGTGCACAACGCGGGCCTCGTGCGCAGCGGACAGGGCTTGGGCGATTTGCGTGGCGATGTCCAACGCCTCGTTGAAAGGCAAAGGACGCGGCAAACGGTTGAGACGTTGGCGCAAAGTCTCGCCTTCGACATATTCGGTGGCGATATAATGCGTGCCGTGCGCCGCGCCGATGCCGTAAATAGTGACGATATTGGGGTGATTGAGCGCGGAAGTGGCGTAGGCTTCTTGCTGAAAACGCGCCAGGCGGTCGGGCTTACCGGATAGTTCAGCCGGCAGTATCTTTAACGCCACCATACGTTTAAGTTGCTCATCGTAAGCCAGATAGACCTCGCCCATGCCGCCCGCGCCAAGCGGTGAGCGAACCTCGTAGCGTCCAAATAATGTGCCGGCAGAAACGGGCATCAAAAACGTCAGGCGGGACGGGACGGCGAACGGAAAATCTCGCGCAAAGAACAACGAAAACCGGGCAAAACCGCTTCACAGGTGAGATCATCTTCCTCTGTTAAAATCGTGACCTGCAAAGGCGAATGATAAACCGTCACGCTCTTGTGTTCCGGTGACACCAGCCAGACCTGCCGCACGCCGGCAGCAAAATAATCGCGGATTTTGTCATTTACTTTTTCCCACAAATCATTGGGCGAGATGATTTCCACCGCCACATCAGGCGCTATCGGCCAAATGCCTTCGGGTTCGCCACTGGCGGGAAAGCGCGCGGCGGCGACAAAAGAAACGTCCGGCAAACGCTGATTAGAACCAATTTGGAAAGTCGTATCCGGGCCGTAAACACCGCCCAGGTTATTGTTTTCAACAAAAATACACATTCTGGCGGCGAGTCTTGTCCCGACTCCGCCATGTCTTGCTCCGGCCATTTCTTTTTCCTCCGGTTGCCCGTTGACGATTTCATATTCTTTTTCCGAGTCAAGCGCGATTTCCGCTAACATTTGCATAACTAACTACCTCCGGCGTTTTGCCGCCATCATTCTAAGCCTTTGCCCAAACTCTCACAAGCGGCTTGCGCAGTAATCCCCAAAGGCCGCTATAATGCGCCACACAAGGAGATTTAGCATGAAACGATTTTTACCCCTGATACTGTTTATGTTTTGTTTGCCAGCCAACGCGCAGCCGCCCGCGCGTGAGGCGCAGATTGCAAAGATGGCCGAAGCGATGCGCGGGCAACTCGTGACGCAAAGACGCGAGTTTCATAAATACCCGGAACTCTCAAACCGCGAAGAACGCACCTCGCGGGCCGTCGCGGAGCGATTGAAGGCGTTGGGGTTAGAGGACATTAAAACGGGCGTCGGCAAATACGGCGTGACGGCCCTGTTGCGCGGCGGCAAGCCGGGCCCGGTGGTGGCGGTGCGCGCCGATATGGACGCGCTGCCGGTGAACGAAACCGCCGATATTCCCTACAAGTCGCAAAACCCCGGCGTCAAACACGCCTGCGGCCACGACGCGCATATGACGATAGAACTTGGCGTGGCGGAAATACTGAGCCAGATGCGCGGGCAAATTGCCGGCACGATTAAGTTTATTTTTCAGCCCGCCGAAGAAGGCGCGCCCGCCGGTGAAATGGGCGGCGCGCCCTTTATGATTAAAGACGGCGCGTTGGAAAATCCGCGCCCCTCGGCGATTTTCGGGCTTCACGTTTTGCCCGATTTCCAAGCCGGCGAGATTGCCTGGAATTCCGGCGCGGCGATGGCTTCGTCAGACACTTTCAACATCATCTTGCGCGGCAAAGGTTCGCACGGCGCGCGCCCGCATCTGGGCGTTGACACGGTAGTTGTCGCCGCCGAAGCGATATTGGCTTTGCAGACCATCCGCAGCCGCCGCATTGACACGCAAGAGCCTTTGGTTCTCACCTTTGGCAAAATTAACGGCGGCACGCGCTTTAACATCCTGGCCGAAGAAGTGGTTATCGAAGGCACTTTCCGCACCCACAGCGAGGCGGTGCGCACAAGCATCAAAGAGATGATGCACCAGACCTTGAAAGGCGTAACATCAACCTATGGAGCGAGTTACACGCTCAACTTCACCTCCAGCAACCCAGTCACTTATAACGACCCGCAACTCGTCAGCGAGATGTTGCCCACGTTGCGGCGCGTCATTGGCGAAAAGAATCTCTTCAATCCGCGCCCGCAGATGGTTTCCGAAGATTTTGCGGCCTTTCAGCAAGTAATCCCCGGCTTTTTCTACTTCCTCGGCGTCAGCAACAAACAAAAAGGCATCTATGGCCCACTCCACACCGCCGAATTTGAGATGGACGAAGACGCTCTAATCGTCGGCGTTAAAGCCATGTCTAATATCTTGTTGGATTACCTGGACAAGCGCGCTGTTAAATAAAACGGAGAGACGCAGAGAGGGGAGATGTCTCTCCGTCCCTGCGTCTCTTTAACTCTCCCTCATTTTAGAGGTTATTGCCAGTTGATTTGCACTTCAAACTGGTCGCTCCCGCTCTTTTTGTCGCGGATTTCGACGATGGCCGTCCAATCATTGTTTTGCGAAGGCTGTTGCACAACGCGCACATCGCCGCGTCCGCGCAGTTTGTTGGCGGTGACGTTGACGCGGCGGCGCGGCAGCGGGTTAGTGAAATTATAGTCGGCGTTGTTGTAATCCTGGCCGCCTAGCACGCGGGTTTCAAGATAATCGTCGCGGATAACGAGTTGAACATTGTCGTCCACCGTGCCGCGCCAGGTGAGTTGCCCGCCGCGCCCGTTATCATCATTACCGCCGCCGGTGTTGCCGCCGGAACCGTTGGCGTTCAGTTCGCGGGCGATGTCGTCCAGCGAACGACGCACCGCGTCCCAATAGTTGCGTTGCGACGAACCACTGCCGCGACGGTATAAATCCTGCAAAATGTTGGCGGCCTGGCGCAAATCCTGGGTCGGGCGGCGGTCACGCACCATTTTGTAAAAGAGGTCGGCGCTGGCGTTAAACTGTTCTGCCATAAACACGCTGTCGAGGTCATTGCGGCTGCCGAATGTGTTGTTGCGGTTGCTGTAATCGCGGTAAATGTTATCCGAAAGAGTTTCGGCGTCACGCGCTAGCTTTTCCGATAAATCATCCAAACGACGCGAAGAAGCGCGGTTTGAGCCGTCTTCCCCAAACACGCTGCCGGTCTTTTGCGCCCACACCGGCGCGGCCACAGTCATTGTGACTAAAAGAAAAAGAATAGATTTTACAAGTTTCATGGAGTCCTCCAAATTTATTTTAACTGAGGGAGAGCGCATGATTTCAACATCCAGAGCAGATGTCAACGCCTAAGAAGCGACAAAGGAAATACGGGTTGCCTCTGGGTTCGCAGACATCTTGTCTGCATCGTGTCGCATATCCTCACCCAACCAAGTAAACCACGCAATGCCGCCAGGTCGTGGTTTACACTCAACGTCAGATAAATCACGCGGCGCAGACAAGATGTCTGCGAACCCAGAGACTTACGGCGTTTTGACCGGCGCGGGCGGTGTCGGCGGCAATTTGACGGGTTTTGTCAGACGCTTCATTACCTCTTGCACGCCGCGTTCGAGTTGCGGGTCTTTGCCTTGAATCACTGAAGCCGGGTCGTTTTCGACATCAATATCGGGGTCAACGCCGTAGCCTTCGATAATCCACTCGCCTTTGGTATTCGCCAGACTAAAACCTGGCACGGAGACGCCGCCGCCGTCAATCAGTGGCCCGGTGCCGAAAATGCCGACCACGCCGCCCCACGAACGCTTGCCGATGAGCGGGCCTAAACCCGCCTCACGGAACATATAAGGGAAGATGTCGCCGTCCGATGCTGAATTTTCGTTCAGCAGCGAAACCATCGGCCCCAAGAAAACGCCGTCGGGGTAAGTGCCGCCGGCCTCATCGGTGCGGCGATAGTTGACGCCCAGAAGTTTACGGCGTAGGCGTTCAATCAACATCCGCGAGACATTGCCGCCGCCATTGGCGCGCACGTCCACGACCAAGCCTTCTTTGTCGAGTTGGCCGTAGTACCACTTAATAAATTCGCGGATGCCGTTCGCGCCCATGTCCGGGACGTGCAAGTAAGCCACGCGCCCGCCGGATAACTCTAAAACCTTGCGGCGGTTGCCGTTTATCCAGCCGAGATAAATCAACTGGCCTTCGTCGGTGACGGGCCGGTAAGAGACTTTGCGCGCGCCGTCAGTCGTCGGTTTATCGTTCAAGGTGAGCGTGACGGGATTGTCGGCCTTGTTGCGCAAAGCTGCGTAAATGTCAGTGTCGCCCGTCAACTCCTGACCGTTGACAGCCAAGATGTAATCGCCGACGCGGGCGTCCACGCCAACTTCGGTGAGCGGTGAACGATAAATATCCTCTTCGTTTTGCCCTTCAAATATCTGTTTGATGCGATAGCGGTTTGCGGCTTTGTCGAGTTCAAAACGCGCACCCGGCAGCGCGACGCGGGCGCGGGGCGGGATATTGAAATCACCGCCTTCGATATAAGCGTGCTGCACCGTCAGTTCGGCAATCATTTCGTGAATGACGTAGTTCAAATCGGAACGATGCGCGACGTAAGGCAGCAGCGCGGCGTATTGTTGGCGCAGCTTTTCCCAATCAAAGCCGTGCATATTGGCGACGTAAAACCAATCGCGGTAACGCCGCCAGACCTCGTTAAATATCTGTTTCCATTCCTCTTGCGGCACCACATCAACGACCAGGCCGTTAGTGGCAACGGGTTTGCGCGAGCGTTCGTTGGGCGCGGGCACGAGGTCGTAAAGACTAAAGCCGCCTTGCTGCGCGGCCATGAGCTTGCTGCCGTCACCGGAAACCGTGTAGCCGCCCGCGCCTTCGATAAGCGTGCTTTCCTTGCGCTCTTTCAGGCTGAACGAACGCAAAGTGGGCGGCCTGTCCGAACCGCGCCCGTAGTAAAACGCCGGGCCGACGACGTACATCAGATAACCGCTCTTGCTGACGGAAAGGCCGCCGTAGTTGTCCGCGCCCAACGGCACTTTCGCCACGCGCGACGCTAAACCGGCAAAATCAATGGTTTCGGGCTTGGCCGGCGGCGCGGCGGGTTTCGGCGTCTCGCCTTCGGGGGTGACGGCGGCTTCATCAGATTCCGGCGGGAAAGGGTGTTTCACGTCTTTGCGCAAAGCCAGCGCGTAAATCAGCGTGTCGCGGTTGGTGGCGTAATTGAATTCGGCGTTGGAGATTTGCGGAGCAAATTCGCGGGTGCTCAAATAGTAGAGGTAGTTGCCGTTAGGGTCCCACACCGGCTCGTTGGCATTGAACATCGGGTCAGTCACGGCGGTCACTTTGTTATCCGCCACGCTCCAGATGTGGACGACGGAATTACCATTGTCAAGCGGCATACTGAACGAAAGGTAGTTGCCTTTGGGCGACCAGGCGTAGTCGCGCACTTGTCCGTGCGGGGCGTCTATGATGAGCGTCTGTTTTTTGTCAGACAGCACAACAACGGAAATCTTGCCGTCTTTATCGCTGAAAACAATACGCTTGCCATCCGGCGACCATTCCGGCGCGTAGAGCATGGCCTTGTTGCTGTTGGTGATTTGCTCGGCGGGCGTCGCGCCGTCTTGCGCGATTGTCCAAACCTCGTCTTCGCCCGATTTGTCGGAAATAAACGCGATGCGCGAACCATCCGGCGACCAGCGCGGCCATTTGTCGTGAGCGTTGGAGGAGGCCGTCAGGTTGCGCGTGGGGCCTTTGTCGGCGGGGACGGTAAAGATGTCGCCACGGGCGCAAAACAAGGCGCGTTCGCCTTTCGGACTGAGTTGGTAATCTTCGATATTGTTGGCAACCGAGATGCGCGAGGGCCGTTTGTAAAGCCCGTCGTCGTTGACCGCGATGCTGATGGGCGTGGACTTTTTCGCTTTGGTATCAAGGATTTGCAGTTCGCCGTTGAGTTCATAGACGATGCGGTTGTCGTCGTCCGAACTCGGCCAGCGCACGTCATAGACTTTGTTCGTGGTCAAAGGCGTTACTTTGCCGTTGTCGTAGGCGTAGAGGTTGAAGTGTCCGTCGCGGTCTGAGTTAAAGTAAATCGTATTGCCGAACCACATCGGGTCGCGCCAGGCGCGTGCGTCCGTGGAGATTTTCTTCGCGGTGTTGGTCGCTAAGTCAAACGTAAAGAGCGTGTTGGCCTGACCGCCGCCGTAGCGTTTTTCCGAACGAAAATCGCGTGTGCGCGGCGAGTAAACCATCTGTTTGCCGTCCGAAGAGAAATCGCCCGAACCGGCTTCCGGCATCGGCAAGGCTTCGGCGGGGCCGCCGTTGGGCGAAACCGTGTAGAGTTTGCTGATGGGCAAAGACCACGAATCGCGCTGCGAACGAAAGACGATGCGTTGCCCGTCGTTCGTCCAGCCATAGACCTGATTGTCATACCCCCAACGCGGCGCGAAAGGGCCTTTTGCCGGATAAAACGTCAACTGTTTGGGGACGCCGCCGTTGGCAGAAACGACATAGACCTGTTCGTCGCCGTCATACTGGCCGGTGAAGGCAATCCACTTTCCGTCCGGCGAAAATTTGGCAAAAAACTCGACGCCCGGATGCGCCGTCAAGCGTGTGGCCGCGCCGCCCGCAACGGGGGCCGTCCACAAATCGCCGGCGTAGCTAAACGCAACTTTGTCACCGTGTATGTCTGGGAAACGCAACAACTTAGTCTGCGCCACAACGGGCAGACCCAAACACAGAATCACCAACGTAACTCGCAACCAAACTCTCTTTGCCATGAAATCCTCCAAGATGAAATAAGCGGCTGCGAATTTTATAGCCGCATTGATGAATAGGCGCAAGGTCTTACGCAGGTAAGCGAAAGTATTTCGGCGTTTAGGGTTACGCCTTGAGGCCGGGCTGCGTAAAACTCACGCTTAAAAGCGTAACTCTAACCTTTTCTTATCCGGCATAACTTTTCCTCATCTGCACTCTTAACCTTTCCACTGCAACCATTTGAGGTAATTGGTGTAGCGTTGGTGCAAGTATTTCACTTTCAAAATATCGTCGAACTGATGACCGTAGAGTTTGCGGCCTTTGCTCCATTCGTTGAGGAGGCGTTCGATTTTGACCAACCTTTGGCGCACTTCGGCTTCACTGACGCCTTCCAAGCCCTTTTCAAACTCAATTTCGAGTTGGGCTACGGGGTCGTCGCGGTCCAGGTTGAGGCGTTCGTATTCCTGGCAGGATAAATCGAAGAGTTTGCGAATCCAACTCACTTTGTCGGTGCGAAAGATGCCGTTTTCGGGCAGTTCGAGGAAGGGCGCGTTGGGTTCTTGCACGAGTTTGTCGTGCAACACAAAGGGCATGATTTGGCGCACATCCTCGTAACTGACTTCTGCCGCACCGCGAAAATAGGCGAGGGCTTTGGCAAATTCCAAGACGGTCATCAGGGCGCGCACGGAAAGGCCGTTGCGGGTTTGCGCGCCGAGGTCTTTAATTTTGTCTTTGCCGGTATCCTGTGTGTTGATAAGGTTTACGTCCACGCCGGCGAGTTTTACGGTGTCTTTGGTCTTGTACTCAATTTGCGCGGCGGCCCCGTCGCAAAACTCAAAATGGCTGGTGAAAAATTCGATGCGGCGGCGCAGTTCGTGAGAAATACGCACATCGAGAATCTCGCTGTTGGCTTGTCCGAGTTCGTCGTCGGTGAAGATAATTTGCGGCGGGACGACCTCTTCGGGCTTGATGCGTTCTTCGATGCGCGTCAGCAACTCGTTGAGAAAGCGCGTGTTAAAGTGCAAGGCTTTGACGATGATGTCAATTCTGTCGCGCAGGGCTTCGATAACCTGGTAAGTGCCGCCGCCCGCGTCGTCGTTGGCGGTTAAGTACCAAGCGGCGTCGGGGCATTCGTAAATATGATCCATGATTTCGGCGTAGTTGTCGCCCATCACGGTCAGCAGCGCGGATTGCGTGCGCGTCGGGATGCGGTTGTATTCGTCTATGATTTTGACGCGCATTCCCAGCCATTTGCGCCACGAAATCTCAATGTCGTCCATGCTTTTAGCGTTGACGAGAGACGACGGCAGCGGATTGCCTAATAAATCCGAGATAGTCATTTGCGGCTGTCCGTGCTGAATGGCGCGTTTGATGTCCTTGAGCGTATAGCCCGCCAAGACGCCCATCAGAATCGCGCTGGCCGTCTTGCCGCGTCCCGGGCCGCCCACAAATAAACAACGCCGCCGCAAAGCTAAATTCAAGATAGGCAAGAGAATAAAACTGGAATAGCTCTGGTCGGAAGGCAGTGTTATCTGGCTTTTCAGATCGCCAAAGGTAAATGATTGCGGTGGCCCGTCGTTATACTCGATGTCGTAATAAGGGCTGATGATGGCGTGGTTGACAATCCAAAAATAGGCTTGGCGCAGCTTTTCGTCGAGATCAACGGCTTTCGCCTCTGTACCCACATCAGCGACGGGGCCACTGTAAAAATCTGCCACGTCGAATTTCTGGCGCACGCGGGCCGCCTGCGGACGGGTTGGCGATTGCGAAACTTTGTCGAAGGCGCGTAACAGGCTCATAAAATAATAGATAGGCCAATTGCCGCACGCTGTCAACCGTAAGGAAAAAGGAGCGTTATTTGGTTAAAATTAGTATGTTTTCCGGGATGTGGTATTTGTGTGAGGTGCTGATTTTATCTTGCCAAAGTTCGATGTCAAAACTAACGAAACCCGCTTTCAAGCCAATTTCTGCGAGAATCTTAGCGGTTTCAATATGAACCATTTTGAAAGCGTGCGAGTCGCTGACCAACAAATATATTTTGCCGCCTTTGCGTAGCGTTTGATGAACGCCGCGCAAGGTTAAGTACATCCCGCCAAAGTATTCCCAGACCAATTTGGTGTAAAGTTTCTCAAAACCGCTAGTGGCATTGCTGGCTCTTAGTCGTTGCTCAATCAAAGTAGTGTCAGCGTTAATGCGGGCTATATCCTGAACATACTGCGCCTCATTGTCAGTGCGGTAAATATTCGTTGTCGCGCTTCGCATCAACCTTTGCTTGATATGCCTAAAGTCTTTCATAGTATCGACATAACGCATGAAAGTAAGTTCCAGGCGAGTATGTTTGGTGTATTCATGGTCGCCAGGATAAGGCGGCGACGTAATCATCAAATCCACGCTTTCTGCCGGCAAGACATTCTCTAATTCCCGCGAGTTACCTAAAAAAGTTTGGGTTGAAACCTCACGCTTATCGTTTGGCAGCGTTTCCAAATCAAGCATAATACGGCTAACTTTTTCCCTGAATAGCCCCAAAACATTGAAATCATCTTTTGGTTTGATAACGCCGAAGCCGGGGCCATATCTGATATTGGAAATCGGGACGATAATGGCCGCCAGAGCTAACTGTAGCAATTTAGCAATTTCCGGAGTTTTAACCTTTTCTTCTATGACCTCTTTGAGAACTTGCGCCCGCGTAAAAGGTTTGTCAGACATATAGCGCACATCTAATAAATCAGGGCGGTTAATAGTAGCATAATCAGTGGCAGAAATTTTATACTCGTATTCCAACAAATCCAGCAAGGGCTTCCCATTATCGCCAAAGTTAATTTGCCGGTAAATATTTTCCACCACGCCGCAGACTTCTTCACTGGCCCGACGTAGTTCCCTTATATCAATTTGCCAGTTTAATTTGGCTTGAGCCACATCAATAAAAAAGTCGTTGGCATCTACGCCAAGTGAAGGCAAACCCCGCAACTTACAAGCCGCTAAGGTCGTGCCCGTCCCCATAAACGGGTCGGCGACGACACAATCCGGCGTTACCCGCTCACGGTCTAAAACGTAATTGGGAAAAGCCGGAGTGTAACCGAGAACGAAATTATACCAGTTGTGAATCGGATAATTATTGGCTGCCGACGCTTTACCATTTTGCGAGTCAATGACTGGCGCAGGTTTGTTCTGGGCAATCTCTTCACAAATCGGACATGGTATTTGTGTCGGTGGGTGATACGAAAAAGGCATAGTCACTTATTTCCGACATTTATCTTAACCTATTTAACTCCATGCCTCAAGGGGCGGCGAAAAACTAACTGCCAGCACTCGCTCTAATGCCAAAATGCAGCCTTCTGCGGCGGGCGAACATTGTTGGAAAACTGCTATCTTGATGCCGTTTCTAACCATTTGAATAGCAAGCGGCATAATTAAAACGTCGTGCTGGCGATAGCGTTTCGCCACTGTTTCCAAAGCCCCTTGCATTTGTACCAGATTGATGTCGTCGCCTGTTACCAAAGCCTTTGCTTCTACGGGTAAAAGTATTTCTTGCCCGTCAATTTCTGCAAAATAAAATCCGTCAATCTCGTTGGGCTGCCATTTCATCGGATTTTGCACGCGCCAGACAACATTAGGCCGTTTGTGCAAAGCCCATGAAAAAACGTCACAATAGTCAATGACGGAAAATAACGCGCCTTCGTCTGCGCGTAAGAAGGGCCTTATTTTGTCTGGCAACGGCGCAGAAGAAACCTCTATTTCTTCAAGATTTTCTCCCCAATCCAGCCAAGACTGAATTTGCTTCCCAACACCGACTAAGACAAACTCTCCGGCGTAATTTATGCCGTCGGGCGAGCGTCCCGTCTTCTTTCTCAAATCATAGCCAAGCGAGAGGATAGACTCCGGCAACCGTAATGCGATGGAACCTTTCTTGCGCGTCAAATCAAGGATAGTGTTAGAAATAGAGGCTGGTTCAGCTATCCCGCAAGCCCTGTAACCGTCTGAAATGTCTTTCAAAGTGAAGCCGATTACTGCTTGCGCGGTGTCGCAATGCGGATTCTTTTGACGAAAAATCCATTCAAGTACCGGATGTTTCTTCGAGGTGTACTCTTTACCCTTGTATATCATTCTTGCCCCTCCCGAACTGAGAGCAAGGCATTGGCGTCCACTTCAAGCACAGCAAGCAGTTTGACCAAATTAAGCAAAGATAGATTGCGTTTTCCGGTTTCAATTTCGGAATAGTAGGAGCGGCTAAAACCCGCCAGGAAAGCTAATTCTTCTTGGGAAACACCTTTGGCCTGGCGGCACGCACGGAGATTTTGGGCGAATAATTGCAAAACCTCGTCATCGTTTTTGCTTCTGGTTGCTTGGTAATTGCTCATGGCGAATGTTTCGCCGCAACTCTCTTTGTTTGTCACTTTTTTCGCAACCCGAAATAAGTGACATTTATTGGCGTAGGATTTAACGCAAAGCGGTGCAAGCGCAAAGATTGAAATGACAACTTCGCACGATTGCGGTATTTATGTCGTGTATGGCTGAGAATTGGTTGACCGAAGATTTAGAAGAATTGCGCGCCGCCGTCTGGCGCGCGCTGCAACACGGGGCGCGGGAGGCCAAATCGCCTCTGCACACACCCGTTTTTGCCACCGTCACCACAGACGGCGCGCCTAATGCGCGGGTCGTCGTCTTGCGTGAATGTGCGCCAGAAGCGCGGCGTTTGCGTTGTCACACGGATGCGCGTTCGCTCAAAGCCCCCGAACTGGCAAAAAATCCGGCGGTGGCCTGGCTCTTTTACGACGCGGCGCAAAAGATACAAATCCGCGCTACCGGCACCGCCCGTTTGCATCAAGGCGATGAGATAGCCCGCCAAGGATGGGAGCAAAGCCGTCTGGATAGCCGCCGCTGTTACTTAGTCGGGCACGCCTCCGGCACGCTTTTAGACGCGCCAGGTTCCGGTTTGCCGCCGCACCTGGGCGAACGCCGCCCGACAGAGCAAGAAAGCGAAGCCGGTTGGCCTAACTTCGCCGTCGTCATCTCGGAAATCACGCGGTTAGACTGGCTTTATCTCTCAGCTTACGGGCACCGCCGGGCGCAATTCGTTTGGGACAGCGCGGCCTGGCGCGGCAGTTGGGTAGTGCCGTAACCGCTAATTGCCGGATTTTCGGATGAGCGTTTTTACGGCTAAAAGCTCTGTATCAATGCCTTTACCGATATTCTCCGCGATGGGTTTGACGTAAATGTCCGGCACTACACTTTCGTCCTTCTGTGGGGTCAGAGGGGCTTGGAAATAGAGCGGAATGTCAATTTCCACTTTCGAGCGTGGTAAACTTAGAAAGAAGTAGTTGCCGCCGTTGATGCCTTGTTGGTTGCCGCCGGTGGTCTGTCCGACGATGGTGGCGAGGCGGTTTTTCTTCACATAATCAAGAAACTGAAATGTCGCGGAGGCATTGCTGGAATCGGCGATGATAAATGTCTGCCCGCGAAAATTGTTGGCGTAGGGTTCAACTGCCGGATAATCTTCGCCTCCGATAATTTCCTGATACGCGGCGTCGAATTTGCGAAACATCGTTGCCGGAACGCCGGTTTTCAGACCTTCCTTCAATTCATCGCTGTAAGTATCCAGATACGGCAATAATTCGGGTTGCGCCGCGACGTTGCGCACCAGACGGCGGCTGGCGGCGTAAGGCGCGAGTTTTTTCGTTGCCAGATAGCGCGAAAGCTCAAAGCCCGGATCCATATCACCGCCGCCGTTTCCGCGCAAATCAATGATGAGATTCTTGCTGTTTTGGGCGCGAAGTTCAGCGCAAGCATTAGCCAGAAACTCTTTGAATTTGATGGTTTTGAGCCGCCAAGTGATGGAGTTATCAATCTTCAGATAGCCGGTGGAATTTTCTTGAATCTCGAATTTCCAGCCATCGTCATACGTCGGTGATTTTCCGTAACGCTTTGCCATTTCGTCTTTGCGTCCTTCTTGGGTCAACGCAGAAACCTGAAATGTAGTCCTCTTTTTGGTTGCAAAATCAACTGCCTCAAGCGAAATCTTGTCATTGGTCAAAGGAAAGAACAGCGGGTAATACATATCAAAAAGCGCGTATCTTTCAGCTTCAAAGCGGGTTAACTCGAGCGAGTTGAGGCGATGCGCTTGCGTTGAATTACCATCGGCTTTTGTAACTGAAAGAAGTCTCTGGATAATTTCCTTGACCGCAATGCCGTTGATTTTGGTAATCTCGCTACCTTTTGCCAAAGATTTTGACGAAGCGTTTTCAGTAACAATTATTTTATTATTAACGATTCGGAAATAGAACGGCAAATAAGTTTTGCCATTAAAAAGCCGTTCGCGGACGAGACTGTTTTGATTGTACGGATTCGCGTAAGTGTGGCCGCATTTGAGCTTTTCGGTAAATTGCGAAAAAAGAACGAAAACCTCTGCTTCCGATAAAGGCTTTTGCAGTTTTAGTTCAAGTTTGGCGAAATCTCTTGCCAAGCTTTCAGGCGTGTTGTAACGATAAAGGCCCGGGTGAATTGCGGTTAGCGTCTTCTTAAAAACGTCAAAATCTTCCTTCAACTGTGCAACGGAAAAAGTCTTTTTCTCTAATACATTTTCAGTCGTTCGCCTAAGCGTCAGTTGATTACGAAACTGCCACGGCGCGCGGGTTTCCTTTAGATAATCCAGCGTGCTTTCGTTAAAGGTAATCGTTTCACGAATTGGCTCAACCTTTTCGCCATCTTGCCCGTTTGCGAGCAAAACAATTTTACCGTTTTCAACTGAATCAATTTTATATGCAAAGTCGCCCGAAACATATTTTCTTGCTGCTAAGTCTATTTTAACCGTCTCAACATCTTTAATTATTCTGCCAAAATCATCATAGATGGTGGTAACTTCGGCTGAGTTTCCGTCAGACGAAGGTTTAATCATCAGATAAGTTTTGAGCTTGACACGTTTGTTTTCCGAATAATCCTGATATTCAAGTGTGCCTTCCCAATTTCCTTCAACCGTTTGAAAAAAAGTTTTGCCTTGCGAAAATGCGTTGGCTGTTAAAAATGCGATGGCGACGATTGCCGTAAAAAATAATTTACTCATATTGTGTTCCCCCGAAATGATTTCTGTAAAACTATTTGAGAATACGTTTGCAAAAAACAAAAATCGCCTCAAATTACGATTTGAAGCGATTTTGTGATGATTTGAGCCCTGAAATTATTTGCGACTTCATTACTGAGCAGCACAGAAATTGCGTGCCATAAGACAACTAAACTGAAACCCGCATAAGCCGCCGACAGAACGCGGATTGGGCGGAAACACCGGATTTACCTCCGGCTTTTTATCTGCCGCATCTGCCCGCATCCGCGTTCCACAGGTGGCAAGCCTTACGCCCAACTTGAGTTGAGCAACAGATTCGCAGCATTTGCGGCTATTTGACGCCACGGCAATTTCCGTGCCGCTCAGTAATGTTGCGACTTCCAGAATTTACAAAAAGCTCTACCTCACAGATTGTTTGTTTTCTTTTTGCGAAACTCGCTGTCAAATTCTGAATATACAGTTAAAAGAAACCCACCCAGAACCATGAACGATACTATCACGCCAACAACAAAGATAATGTATTCCATAATGAGTTCCCTCTTTTACTACCTGCGCCTTATATACAATCCAAAAATAAGAATTGAAGGTACCCATAAACCGACAAAAATTCCCGCGTCTTTTTGATTCGGGCCTAGAACACCAAACCACAGTGCAATCGAAAATAGAAACGAGATAAATGCGGCCCCTAAAAATAAGTAATCTGACTTATCGAACATAATTCTCCTTTGTTACTCAAATGATTCTGGGGAAGAAGTGGTAGCGTACGGTTTATACAACTAAAACTTCTTCGGTAAAGCGTCGTCTTTGACAGTAAGACTATCTTATCGTCATTCGCCGTTGACTATCTCTTCGCTAAGATAAACTGTTTAGATGCAACCTAGTTAAAAATTTCACACAGAGGCGCAATAGTCAGCGGCAAGCGGCAGCCATAAATTTCTTCTGTCCCATTTTACTTTCAAAAAAGAGCCACATACTGAAAACACAAAGACCTTGGCGAAACTTCTAATACCAATTCAAGGTGAGAGTGACGTAACGCCAGGAAGGAAGTTTTTCTTACCCGTCACTTATCACTTAAGCAGGTCAGAGAAAGTATTCCGGCGTTTAGAGTTACGCCTTGAGGCGTGTTTGGTGGAGTAAAACTTACGCTTAAAAGCTCTAATTTTTATTATCCGGCGTAACTTTTCCTTACCTGTGTGTCAATTGTAACATATCACCAAATGGTTACGCCAAACAAGTGATAACTGATAAGCGGGTACGAAGAGGTTTTCCGGTGTTTTGAGTCCCGCCTTCAGGCGGCTATTAGGTTTATTTATCCACAATTAGCCGCCTGAAGGCGGGACTCAAAACATCGTGCAACTTTTGCTCACCTGCTTAGGTGATAACCACGATTTGCTACGTCATTTTTATTTTGCAGTTGGTATAATGGATTGAAGCAGATACCTGGCTTTGGCGTCTTTTGTGCTTTTTGTGGCAATCTTTTTTTAAGCCGCGTTTACGTCTTTGAGGCGGTTTGCGCCGGCGGCGTGTTGGTCGAGAAAGCGGGCGATGTCGTGATGACCTTTGTGGGCGGCGAGTTTGGCGGCGTTCCAGCCACGTTCGTCACTAACCGTGAGGTCTGCGCCGTAGTTGAGCAAAATGCGAATGGTGTCGAGATGTCCGTTGACGGCGGCCATCATGAGGGCTGTCCAACCTTGCAGACTGCGGGCGTTGACATCCACGCCTTCTTCGAGCAAGGCCGTGAGCATGGCAAATTCGCCCAAACGCGATGCCGCGAAGAAACGCGCTGTCAGAAGCAAAGGTAAAAGCCGTTCGTGTTCCCTGCTGGCGGCGATGTCTAAGACGCTCATGCCGTTGGGTTTGGTAAGCGTGATGTCAGCCCCTGAACGCAGCAGCAGTGAAGCCGCTTCCTGGTGGCCCGCGCTGACGGCATACATCAGGGCGGTATTGCCAAAGTTGTCTCGTTGGTCAATGACAACTTCATCGGCCAGTAATTTCTGCAAAGTGGCGAGGTCGCCGTTTGAGGCGGCTTGCATCAATTCCGTAATGCCGTTGCTGGCAATTTTCATAACCTTTTGCTCCCCGAACCTGGCAAAGAGCGATAAAATTAACAGATAGCGCGTAAATCGTAAATAGCCAGCCGGCTAAAACCAGTGAGGGAGTGGGGAAATGGGGGAGTGGGGAAAAGAACGCGCTGCGTCTGCTTCCGCAGTTGCTTGGCGCGGGAAAACAAGCGCAGCGGCCTCACGCTAACCGGCATTGAACCTTTGCCATTCAACTTTGAGCATTATTTTCAAAAAACACTTACAAACAATGTGTGACTCTTTTAGGTGACAAATCATTGCTATGCGCTGTTTTTGCGGCTGTGCCGTCTGATGTGCGGCGATGGCTACGCCTCGCCGTCACGTCGGCCCCGCTGAATTTTGCGGCTGCGCCGCCGTTGGGGAGGCGTAGCCTCAGAAATTGAAGAATGAGTTACCGGAAAGGCGCAGCCTTTCCGCACAGAGGGGCGGCACAGCCGCAAAAAGAGTCACACATCAGACACGATATATTCGGCAAAACTCCGTCTCTGTTTGTCAATCCCGTCAATCCTGTCTATTTTGATTTCATGCCAACGCCAACGCCATTAACCCGACAACTTGACCGCGCAATGGTGGCGTCTCTTTTTTTGTTGGCCCTGGCCGCGCCGGTTTCGATTGCCGCAACGCAGACCGCTTGGGTTTTGGCGTTGCTTTTTTGGTTGGCGCGGGTGTTTGTGGCGCGTCCGCGCGGGCGTCGTTACGCGATGGACGGCGCGGTGCTGGCTTTCGTCGGGCTGACATTGCTGTCATCCATGTTTTCTTACGAACCTTTGGTTTCGTTGCGGAAAATGGCGTCGGTATCATTGGTGACAATCGTTTATTTGGTCGCCGAAAACCTGACGGAACAACGTGTGCGGCGGCGCGTGACGGCGGTTTTACTAGCAGCTTGCGCGGTCTCGGCGATGTGGGCGATGGCCTGGCGCGTGGTCGGTAAAAATCTTAAAATAGAGCATTTGACGGCAGACAGCCCTTTGCGGGTAGCAGGTGTGCAAGAAGGCGACACGGTTGAGAAAGTCAACGCGCAGAGCATCAATTCGCCTGAAGAGTTAGTCGCGGCCTTGACAGCCGTGCCGGACGGCGCAAACGCGCGCGCCACCGTCTATCGCAATGAATGGCGATTCTATTACGACTTGCCATTAGCCGGATGGCCCGCCGGCGCAGATGCCGCGACGCAGATGGGCATCGTCAATTGGTCACGCGGGCGTGACACCCGCGCCGCCGGCTTTTACGGTCATTACACGACTTACGCCGAAATGTTGCAACTCCTGGCGTCGCTGGCTTTAGGCTTGTTTGTCGCTTTGGTTCAAAGTTTAAAGTTTAAGGTTCAAAGTTCAAAGTGGGCGTGGTTACTAGGCGGGGCGTTGGTGGTGTACATGGTTGCGCTATTTCTGACGGTGACGCGGGCTTCGTGGGCTTCGTTTATGGTTTCGGCGGGCGTGATTGCGCTGTTTGGCCTGGGCCGTAAAGCATTTTTAGTCTTGGCTTTGTGTGCC
>JAYVJN010000149.1:0-4119 GCA_043769325.1 Acidobacteriota bacterium | reverse complement strand
GTAGTTCTTTGATGTCGGCTTCGTGGTCGTCAACTTTTTTCGTCAAGTCTATGACCTGTTTGGCAAAGCCTAAAATTTCTTTCCACATTAAGCTGCCTTTTCCAGGTTCGCCCAAATTTCGCGGGTTTCTTCGGCCAACTTTTGCGACTCGGCTTTAAGCCGGTTTATCGCAACTCTTTTTTCCCGCGTAGCCATGTTAATTTGTTCTATGTCAGCTAGATAGCTTCGCAAAGTGAGGGTTACTTTGCTTAACGAAAGACTTTCAGATTCCTTGATGGAATTAGTGGGGAGATTTGTCTCAAATTCGGAGAGTTCATTGTCGGGTATTTCCAGAATCATTATTTTTGCCATAACTTCACCTCAACCCAAGTATAGCATGAGCCAGGTTATACCTGATGCGATGAGCAGCTAACCTTAATTTCTCATTTGTCGTAATCCCTCAACCAGCGCGTCAATTTCAGCGCGTGAATTTGTTTCGGTCACGCAGACGAGGAAATCGTTAGGCGCATCCTGGTAAAAGCGGGAAAGCGCGAGGCCGCCTGTGAGGTTATGTTCATGGGCCAGGCGTTCTAAGGTTTCGGTTGCGTTTCGCGGGCCGCGCACGACAAATTCATTGAAGCGTGGGGCGGAAAAGGGCAAGGTGTAACCCTCCAGGGCGGCAATGCGTTTGGCGGCATAGGCGGCTTTTTGGGCGTTTTGGTAAGCCACTTCTTGCAGGCCGCGTTTGCCCATCGTTTCCAGGTAAATTGTAGCGGCGAGGGCGATTAAGCCTTGATTGGTACAGATATTTGAAGTCGCTTTTTCGCGCCGGATGTGTTGTTCGCGGGTTGCCAGCGTGAGGACAAACCCGCGCCGGCCTTGTTTATCGAAAGCCTCGCCGACGAGACGGCCCGGCATTTGGCGCACATACTTATCGCGGGTGGCGAACAGTCCGACGTGCGGGCCGCCGTAGGAAAGCGGGACGCCGAAGGATTGCCCCTCGGCGACCACGATGTCCGCGCCACAGGCGGCGGGCGTTTCCAGCAAGCCAAACGAGATGGCTTCCGTCACCACGACAATGAATAACGCTCCGACGGCGTGGGCTTGGTCGGCCCACTCGCGCAGGTTTTCGATGCAGCCGAAGAAGTTGGGCGATTGCACGATGAGCGCGGCGGTGTCATTGTCGAGTATGTCGGCGGGCGCGGTCTGGCCCGTCACCGGGTCAAATGCCAGCCGTTCGAGGTCAATCCCGTAATGCTGAACGTAGGTGCGCACCACATCCAGGTATTCGGGATGGACAACGGACGAGGCGACGACTTTTTTGCGCCGCGTGACGCGCTCGGCCATCAAGACGGCTTCGGCCAGGCCCGTCGAACCGTCGTACATCGAGGCGTTGGCAACGTCCATGCCGGTTAGTTGGCAGACCAGGGTTTGAAACTCAAAGATGTATTGCAGCGTGCCTTGCGAGATTTCGGGTTGATATGGCGTGTAGGCGGTGAAAAATTCGGATCGCTGAATCAGCGCATCCACAATGGTCGGCGAGTAGTGCGAATACGCGCCCGCGCCCAAGAAATTCGGACGCCGCGCCGCCGTGTTTTTCGCCGCCATCTGCTCAAAACCGGCCAGCAGTTCCATCTCGGATTCTGCCGCCGGTATGTCTAATAAACGGTTGAGGCGAATATCTGCGGGCAGCGAACGAAATAATTCAGCCGCCGTAGTCAGGCCGACTTGGTTGAGCATCACGGCGCGTTCGTCGGGTGCATTTGGAATGTAACGCATAGTAGGGGTTGGGGATTGGGGGTTGGGGGTTGGGGATTGGAGGCTGGAGATTGGAGATTGGAGGCAACTTGCTAACCCCTCATCCCCTAGTCCCGCGCCCCCAACCCCTAGCCCCTAATCCCCGTCCCCTATAATTATTCGGCAGTAAAGTCTTCGTATTCGGCGGCGTTGAGCATAGCATCAACTTCGCCTGGGTTGCTGAGTTTAATTTTCAGCATCCAGGCCTCGCCGTAGGGGTCATTATTGACGACTTCGGGCGTGTCGTTGAGGCTCTCATTGACTGCGACGACTTCGCCGGAGACGGGCGTGAAAACTTCTGAGACGGCTTTCACTGATTCCACCGAACCGAACGGGTCATGGGCTGTGAAAACTTCGCCGACGCGCGGCAGTTCAACGTAAACCACATCGCCGAGCGAGTTTTGCGCGTAATCGGTAATGCCCACGACGGCCACGCCATCTTCGACGCGCACCCATTCGTGGTCTTTGCTGTAATGCAAGTCTTCCGGGACTTTAGCCATTGCTTAAATATATCTCCTTTATGATTGCTTCTCGCGTTTATAGAAAGGTGTCGGGACCACTTGCGCGCCGATAAGTTTACCGCGCACATCAATTTGCAGGGCCTGGCCCGGCTGCGCGAACTCGGTAGGAACAAACGCCAGGCCAATATTTTGCTTGAGAAAAGGCGCGGGGCTGCCCGAAGTGACTTTACCGACGACCACGCCGTTGATTAAAACGTCTTGATCGTCGCGGGCGATGCCGCGTTCAGTCATTACAAAGCCGACGAGTTTGCGCGTAACACCTTGTTCCTTTTGTGTTTGCAGCGCGTCGAGGCCCGTGAATTCGCCTTTTTTCAGTTTACAAATCCAGCCCAGGCCGGCTTCAAGCGGTGTGATTTCTTCGCTCAGTTCGTGGCCGTAAAGGGCCATTGACGCTTCCAGACGCAGCGTGTTGCGCGCCGCCAGGCCCGCCGGCGTGATGCCCGTCGCCGCGCCGAAGTTACCGGCGTCCAATATCTTGCGCCAGAGTTGGTCAGCCTTGTCCGCCGCGCCGTAAAATTCAAAGCCGTCCTCGCCGGTGTAGCCCGTGCGCGAGATAATGCCGTCCACGCCGTCCACCGCGCCGGTTTGAAAATGGTAATACTTGATAGCGTCTAAGGGAGTGGCGGTAAGTTTTTGCAGAATGCCGGTGGCGTCCGGGCCTTGCACCGCGATTTGGCAGTATTCTTCGCTCAGGTTAGTGAGCGTCAACGCTTCGCCGCGCAGATTCTCGTTGAACCAGGCCCAGTCTTTGTCGGTAGTGCCGGCGTTGACCACGAGCAATAAATTATCTTCGGCAAAACGATAGACGAGCAAATCGTCAACCACCGTGCCACGCGGTGTCAGAAGCGCGGTGTAGTGAGCCTGGCCGTCAACTAATTTGCTCACGTCGTTGGCGCAGAGGCGGTTGACGAAAGGTATCGCGTCGCGCCCGCGCACGGCGAATTCGCCCATATGCGAAACGTCAAACAGTCCGGCGTGGGTGCGTGTGCGAAGATGTTCTTCAACCACGCCAGTCGGGTATTGCACGGGCATATCCCAGCCACCGAAATCAACCATGCGCCCGCCCATCTCTCGATGTACGGCATTAAGCGGCGTCTGTTTTAAGGCAGTAGTCAAGCTTTACTCCTCATGTTTTGGCGGAAATTTGCAGGTTTGCAGAAATCATCCGAGAGGGAAAACTAGCACGCAGTCCAAGCGGGCGTCAAGCCCCTAAAAACCTTCCCGCTTATCTTCCCACGCACACCTGCCGCCTACCATTCGCAGCACGATTTTAACGCAGCAATGACACGGCTTACAGCTATACACCGCAAGAAAAAGAATTAGCCCCAGAGAGCACCAAAAAACAGAGAGAACGACCACAATCTCTTGACTCTGCCTAACCTCTGAAATCTCTATGTTCACTCTGGCTATCCGGCCCCACACTCTAGCAACATGACAAGCATTCAGACAGAGTCACCGACAGTTTTGCGCCCATCCATGACAGAAGGGCGTAAGCGATACAGCGCCAAAAAATTAGGGCGGCCTTGCCCACCCATCTTTGTGTAGTTGAGGACTGGTGTCAGCGTGGGGTTGTTTTTGGTTAAGAGGTGCATAGCCGTCTCAATCTCGGCCTGGTAGATTAACTTTTCCGCTTGGCCCGTTACCATGACGCTCCGCCAGTGGTTTACATCACGCACGGCCTCAACTTGTAAACACACTTCTGGATTGGCAGCTAACATCTTGGTTTTTTCGCCTTCAGTGGTTACGAAATAAGCGCACTCGTCAGCAAAAACGTAGTGCATTGGCACAACGTAGGGCAGCCCCGCTTGAGCCAGGCCCAGAT
>JAYVJN010000148.1:0-4263 GCA_043769325.1 Acidobacteriota bacterium | reverse complement strand
AAACGCGCCCGCCACGCCCGCGCCGCCTTCGATGAGCAAACTGTTGTAACCGCGCCGGCCCAATTCGTCCAACACCGCGACGAGGTCGCGCCCGCCGCGCAGCAACTCCACGCCTTGCGCCGTAAAGTCTGCGGCATCTGTGTTTGCGGTAAAAATCAAAGTAGGAAATTCGCGGGCCGTGCGCGCCAGTTGCGAAGCGGGCGGCGTTTCCAAGCGTTCGTCCAACACAATACGCGCCAGTGGACGCCGCCGCGCCCGCCCGGTTCTGTCGGTCAACGAGGGATTATCGGAGCGCGCCGTACCCGCGCCGACCAGAATCGCGTCATAAGCGTGGCGTAATTCCTGTCCCCGCGCCCGCGCCGCCGCGCCGGTTATCCATTGCGAGTCGCCCGTGCGGGTGGCGATTTTGCCGTCCAGCGAACAGGCTAACTTTAAGTGAACAAAAGGCCGGTTTGCGCGTTGATGGTGAATGTACGCCTCGTTGAGTTGCCCGGCTTCACGCGCCAACACGCCGGTTACAACTTCGAGGCCCGCCTCGCGCAAGGCCACAAAGCCTTGTCCCGCCACTTGCGGGTTCGGGTCTTCGATGGGCGCGACGACGCGGCGAATGCCGGCGCGAATCAACGCTTCGGTGCAAGGCGGCGTGCGGCTTTGGTGCGAATGTGGTTCCAGCGAGACGTAAGCCGTGCCGCCCCGCGCCCGCTCTCCGGCCTGGCTGAGAGCAATCGCTTCGGCGTGTTCCACCGCGTCCCACAAGTAAAAGCCTTCGCCCGCAACCGCGCCCGCCGCGTCCGTTACGACGCAGCCGACCAAAGGGCTGGGGCTTACCAACCCCACGCCACGCGCCGCTAACTCCAAAGCGTGGCGCATTATCTGTTCATCAGGTAAACTCATCTCAGGCTCTGACACGCAAACTCACATCTTCGCACGACGCGCGGCGCGAAGCAATTCAGCGCAAATGACGTTCGGGTTGCGGAGGGCAAAGCAGGTGGAGTTTTCAGCTAAGAAATCGGAGGTTTTGTATGAGTTCGACAAAATGGTTCATCATCGGCGCATTGACGCTAATGACCGGTCCTTTAACGACAGCCTGGAGCGGTTACAACGCATTTCAGGCAATGAAGAACACGGAATCGGCTGGCATCGCTGCTGTCTCCGGCGGCATCAGTTCCGCGCTTTTCTACACTGGACTTGGCCTGGCCCTCGGAGTTATTGCCTTGCTCATTGGCTTTACCCAACTTTACCGCGAGCGAAAGCGGATGGCCCCACGCTAATTTTGCGGGCGCACCTACGCCGCCTATATAAAAGAGCGTAACATTGCCACATTGCGCTCCTCTGCACCAGGTTCATCTTGCGGCGTTTCCAAGATAAACGCCGCGTGGCGCAAGCCCGGATGTTGCGCCACGCGGGCCAGGCCCTCGCTGCCGATTTTGCCCTCGCCAATGTGCCAATGGCGGTCAACGCGGCTGAGATAGTCCACCTTGGAATCATTGAAATGAACGACGCGCACATTTTTCAGCCCGACACAACGCTCAATTACTGCAAACGCCGCCGCGCAACCATCCTCCTCGCGCCAGTCGTAACCGGCGGCGAAGGAATGCGCGGTGTCGAGACAGACGCCGAGGTTTAGTTCGGGACAGGCCGCGATGATGTCGCGCAGATGCTCGAAGCGATGCCCGATGCACGCGCCGGAACCCGCCGTGTTTTCCAGTAAGACGCGAAAACCATTGAGGTTAAGCCCGTCGCACGCGGCTTTGAGCAACGCGGCGCAATTGGCGATGCCTTCTGTTTCACTCGCCCCGCGCGCGCTACCCGGATGCACTACCAGGTAATCCGCGCCTAAAGCCAGCCCGCGCTCCACTTCCTCACGAAACGAGGCGCGGGATTTTTCGCGGATAGTCTCATCCGTTGCGGCCAGGTTTATCAAATAGTTGGCATGAATGGCGACGGGCGTGATATTGGTTTCGGCGCGTTTGGCTTTGAACGCCGCGATTTCCTCATCCAGCAAGGGTTTAGCCACCCATCCGCGCGGGTTGCGCGAGAAAATCTGCACCGTGTCGCAATCTAATTCCCGCGAACGCTCCAACGCTTTCGATAAACCACCGGCGATGGGCGCGTGAAAACCGATGCGCGGATAAGTCGAATAATCTGTGTTCATCTGTGTCAATCTGCGGCTAAAAAACCTTTCCGGGCGCGAGCAGCACGTTCAATGGCAGCCGCGTATTTCAGTCTATTGTGCGCCGCACCGGAAAATTTGACAAGTTGACAGTTTTTGCTGTTGACAGTATTTGTTGGCGTATGATATTTTCCCTTTGCCATGCAAGAACGATTAGCGCGGGAGCGCGGCAACAAATTTGTGGGTGTCACGGAGTTGGCGGCGGCGGCGGGCCGCATTCTGCAAGCCGGCGGGCCGCTGCAATCGCGGGGCACGGTTTCGTCGGTGCCGGACGAACGCACGGTGCGCTTTTACCTTTCCGAAGGCTTGCTTTCGCCCGCGCAAGAGCGGCAAGGGGCCGCGTCTGTGTTTGGCTATCTCCAATTGTTACAACTGTTATTAGTCAAAGAACTGCAAGCCAGGAACCTGCCCATCCGACAGATTCGCGGGGCTTTGGCGGGACGCGCCATCGAAGAACTGGAACGCTGGCTGGGCGGCGAGGGCGAGGCGGCGGCCAAAAATGAGGCGCAGAAATATCTGGAAAGCCTCTTGACGCAACCTCCGCCGAAAGCTGAAATCCCGCCACAGCCAAGTATGTTACGCAAGAAAATGTCGCCGCCTTCGTCCATACAAACGATGTGGCAACGCTACGAAATTGAGCCGGGCCTGGAAATCCACCTGCGCACCGGGTATCAACCACCAACAAATGAACACGCGATGCGCAGTTTGCTGCAACGCATCTGGAACATTATCGAAGGTTAAAGAAAGAGGTGAAATATGTCAGAACAATCGCTTGTAGAATTTCTCACGGAACGCGCCCAACTCCTGGCGGGCCAAGACCAAACCGTTGATGTTTTAATTCGCGTCACCCCGCCCGCTGCCGACAACATTATCGGGCGACGGCCTAAACTAAACCTCAGCTTGGTGTTAGACCGTTCCGGTTCGATGGAAGGGGCTAAAATGCAGCGCGCCCGTGAAGCCACCGCTTATTGTCTTGACCAATTACTGCCGGCTGACCGCGTGAGCGTGGTGATTTTTGATGATGTGGTGGAAACGCTCATTCCGAGCCAACCGGTGGAAAACAAAACAATCCTGAAAGCGCGTCTGAACGATGTTTTTGCCCGTAATTCGACGGCCCTCCACGAAGCCTGGGTGCGCGGCGGGATACAGGTCAGCGACCATTTGGCAGATAGCGCAATCAACCGCGTCTTATTGATTACAGACGGTTTAGCTAATATCGGCCTGACTAATACCGACCAGATTGTTTCGCAGGCGCAGGGCCTCAATGCGCGGGGCGTCAGCACAACAACCATTGGCATCGGCACTGATTTCAACGAAGACCTGCTCGTTCCGATGGCAACCGCCGGCGGCGGCAATAGCTGGCACGTCGAACAGGCTGAAGATATGCAGCGCATCTTTGGCATTGAATTGGAAGGACTTATCGCGCAGGTCGGCCACACCGTCACGCTCTCCCTGACGCCGGCCAACGGCACGCGCCTGACCGATGTGTTGAATGATTTTGCGCGCAACCCTGCGGGCCGCTATTTGTTGCCCAATCTCCAGGCCGGCGCGCCGCTGGAAATCGTGGCGCAAGTGCGTGTGCCAGCGCAATTCGCCGGCCAGCGCGTGAAGTTGTTCGACCTCAGCCTCAACTACACTTCGCAAAGCAACGGCGTAATGGAAACGCTCAATTTCCCTTTGGAATTGGAGTTTGCCAACGAAGCTGTTTTCAATGCGCTGCCGGTTAATCACGAAGTTGTTAAAGCCACACAATTGTTGATGAACGCCCGCGCCCGCCGCGAGGCCATGAACTTTATGGACGCCGGCAATTACACACAGGCGCAAGATGTTGTGTTGGCAGCCCGGAGTGCCACGATGGTCGCCTACGCCGCAATGCCGGCCTCTGCGGAAGTGCAGCAAGAACTCGCCAGCCTGGATGTGGTTGCGGCCTCGCTCAACAATCGCGGGGCCGACAAGTCAAGCCGTAAGCAATTGCTCTACCAGGCGGTGCAGCGTGTGACCGGACGGAAACAATAAGCGGCGTATAAAGGCGCAAAGGCCAGGAAGCATGGTTGGTGCTTCCCGGCCTTTTCCCGTTAGCTCCAAAGTTC
>JAYVJN010000147.1:0-15556 GCA_043769325.1 Acidobacteriota bacterium | reverse complement strand
CGGGTTATACGGAAAACGCTCGAAGAATCGCAACGCTTTGGCGCGCAGGGCATTAAGGTAATGGTTTCGGGCCGCTTGAACGGCGCGGAAATCGCCCGTAGCGAATGGTCTTTGCAGGGCCGTCTGCCGTTGCACACGCTCCGCGCGGATGTTGACTACGGTTTCGCCGAAGCGCACACAACTTTTGGTGTGATTGGTGTCAAGGTGTGGATTTATCGCGGCGAAATTCTCGACCCGAAAGCAGCGATGGCGCGTGGCACCACCAGCGACCCCATCAATGAAGTGCGCGCCCCAAGCGGCGGCGAACGTCGCCCGCGCACCCGCCGTGACCGTGAAGGCGGCGGACGTGATGGAAGAGGTCACGGTAACAGAAATTAGTTATAGTTGAGATTTCAAAGCTGAGATTTCACATATTTTGGAGCATTCAATATGTTAATGCCAAAAAGAGTCCGGCGTAGGCGCGTGATGAAAGGCCGTAATCGCGGCATGGCGCATCGTGGGGACGAAATCAATTTCGGCGAATTCGGGCTGAAAACATTAGAGGCGGGTTGGATTACCGACCGCCAAATTGAGGCCGCCCGTATCGCCATGACGCGCTACATCAAACGCGCCGGCAAAGTCTGGATTCGGATGTTTCCTGACAAACCGATTACCAAAAAACCGGCGGAAACGCGCATGGGAAGCGGCAAAGGCGCACCCGACCATTGGGTTGCGCCGGTCAAACCGGGCCGCGTGCTTTATGAAATCGAAGGCGTGACGGTGGAAATCGCCCGCGAAGCGATGCGTTTAGCGGCGCAGAAACTGCCGGTCAAGACGAAATTCGTCACTAGGGCCGAACTCGAAGGGGGCGTAGTCTAAACCATGAAACGTAAAGATGAAATGGAACGCCTGAAAGATATGGATGGCGGCGAGTTGAAAGAAGAGATTGACCGCTTAAAAGAGTCACTCTTTCGGCTGCGCTTCAAAATGGGAATGGGTGAGCGCGAGGCCGGGAAAAGTATCCGCCTGGAGAAAAAAACGCTTGCCCGCGTGCAGACCTTACTGCGCCAGCAATAGAACTTAACGGAATAAGAAAATGCCAGAAGAGACACCAGACATCGTGACGCCAAGCGAAGCGACGGCAGAAAAAGAGCGTAATAAACGCGCGGCTAAAGTCGGCGTCGTATCCTCGGATAAAATGACACTGACCTGCGTGGTGCGCGTTGACCGCCTGATTAAACACCCGAAGTATCGCCGCTATGTGCGCCGCACTTCCAAGTTTATGGCGCATAACGAAAAAGGCGCGACGATTGGCGACAAGGTTCGTATCGAAGAAACCCGCCCGCTCTCCAAACGGAAGCGTTGGCGCGTGGTCGAAATTATTCAGAAAGCAGCGAAATAGCAGTGTTCAGCCGTCAGTGGCCGGTGGTCAGTTACATTTTACTGACCACTGACCGCTGAACACTCGAACGGAGTGAGCAATCATGGTTCAGATGCAAACGTCTTTGGACGTAGCAGACAATTCGGGGGCGCGGCGCGTAGTGATGATTCAATCCATCGGTGGTTCGACGGGTAGAACCGCATCACTGGGTGACCGCATTAAAGTTACGGTCAAAGAAGCGACGCCCGATGGCGCAGCCAAAAAGGGCAAAGTTTACAATGCCGTTGTCGTTCGCACCCGCAAGGAAGTGCGTCGCAAAGACGGAACCTACATACGTTTTGACCAAAACGCCGCCGTACTCATCAAAGATGACGGTTCGCCGATGGGCACCCGCGTTTTCGGCCCCGTAGCCCGCGAATTGCGCGAAAAGAATTACATGAAAATCGTTTCGCTTGCGCCGGAGGTGATATAAACATGGCTAGAGGAACTAAACGCGCCAAAATCAAAAAAGGCGATGTTGTAATGGTCATGGCCGGCAAGGACTACAACATCTATGACGCTGAAGGCAACCGCACGCCCCATCGCGGCATTGTATTAGCTGTTGACCCGGTGCAGAGCAAAGTTAAAGTCGAAGGGGCGCGTATTGTAACCAAGCACACGCGCGCCAACCGTGCTACCGGCGAAGGCGGCGGCATTAATAAAGCGGAAGGCTGGATGGATATTTCCAACGTCCAACTAATTGACCCCGATTCCGGCCGGCCCACTCGCGCTAAGTATGAAGTGGCCGCCGACGGCACCAAAACACGAGTTTTACTCAAACGGTAACTAAGCACATAATGGTGGATGAAAACCATTTGCGCGCAAGCAGTTATGAGTTCTATTAAACCAAATAACGTATGCTTGCCGGCTTACAAAAAGAATTGAGGGTTTGACATAAAAGATTAGGTGCGGAAACACACACCAATCCCTAACCCCTAATCCCTGACCCCGGCTTTTTTGCGAAGTGCGAGAGGATAACATGGCAGCTAGATTAAAAGAGCTTTATCAAAAAGAGATCGCTCCGGCCATTGCGAAAGAATTTGGCATTGCGAATCCGATGGCGATTCCCAAGATTACCAAAGTGGTGGTCAATATGGGCATCGGCGAAGGCGCGACCAATTCTAAAATGCTGGATGTGGCGGCAGAAGAACTAAAAACTATCGTAGGGCAAAAGCCCGTAGTGACCAAAGCGAAAAAATCCATCGCCGCTTTTAAGTTGCGACAGGGTATGTCCATCGGCACGATGGTAACGCTGCGCGGCGAGCGGATGTACGAATTTCTTGACCGCCTGATTACCATCGCTTTACCGCGTGTGCGCGACTTTCGTGGCGTGTCGGGCAAAGCGTTTGACGGACGCGGCAATTACACTTTGGGCGTGCGTGACCAGTTGATTTTTCCGGAGATTGACTTTAACAAAGTAGATAAAGCGCGGGGCATGAATATCACCATTGTCACTTCGGCTACTAATGATGAGCACGCGCGCGCGCTGCTTAAAGCTATGGGAATGCCTTTCCGGCAGAATTAATTACAAAAAGTTATGGCGAAGAAAAGTAAAATCGCTCGGAACGAACAGCGCAAAGATACCGTAGCCCGCTACGCCAAACATCGCGCTGAATTGAAAGCAATCATCCAGAATGTGAACTCTACATATGACGAACGCAGCGCCGCGCAACTCAAGTTGCAGAAAATGCCGCGCTCTGCTTCGACTACACGGGTTCGCAACCGTTGTTCGCTCACGGGGCGCACACGCGGCTTCTTGCGTAAATTCGGCCTGTGCCGCATTAAATTTCGAGAAATGGCGCTGGAAGGACAAATTCCGGGCGTAATTAAATCAAGCTGGTAAGTAATCGGGGCTAGGATAAGGGGTCGGGTGTGTGAAATGCGCACTAGCCTCTAGCCCCTAATCCCTGACCCCTGATTTACGGAGCTAAACATGACTGATCCAATTGCCGATATGCTGACGCGCATTCGTAACGCTATTAAGGCGAAACACTCGCGCGTGGATATTCCGGCCTCCAAATTGAAACTGGAAATCGCCCGTATCTTGAAAGAAGAGGGCTATATCAACAATTACGTCTCGAAAGGCGAAGGCGTGCGTCGCACTCTGCGGGTTTTTCTGCGCTACGACGCGAAGGGCTTGTCCACGATTACGCATTTGGGCCGCGTCTCGCGTCCGGGTCGCCGCGTCTATGTCGGCACAGCCGGCGTGCCTAAGGTATTAGGCGGCTACGGCATCAATATTGTTTCGACTTCACGCGGCCTGATGAGCGGTAAAACCGCCAAAAAAGAGAACGTCGGCGGCGAGTTATTAGCAGAAATTTACTAAATGATGAATTCTAAATGCAGAATGATGAACTAATTCTGTATTTATCGTTCATCATTCATCATTGAGGTTGTTATGTCTCGTATTGGAAAAAAACCGATAGCTGTGCCTGCGGGCGTGACGTTTAATATCGGCGAGAAAGAACTGGAAATAAAAGGCGCGAAAGGCACATTGAAAACGCCGATTCCGCAGGGTATTTCCTTCAAGTTGGAAGAAGGCCAATTGATAGCGGAACGCAAGAATGACCGCCTCGCTAATATGCACGGCCTGGCCCGCGCGTTGGCGAATAATGCCATTCTTGGCGTGACGACGGGTTTTTCGCGGGACATGGACATCGTGGGTGTTGGTTACAAAGCCGATGTGCAGTCGCGTAAGATTGTCTTTGCGTTGGGTTATTCACACCCGATTGAGTTTTCTTTGCCGGAAGGCGTCGAAGCCAAAGCGGAAGTGGTCAACACCAAACGCAGCATCCCGCAATACCAAACGACGATTACGCTTTCCAGTATTGATAAACAAAAACTCGGCCAAGTGGCGGCGGAACTACACAGTCTCCGCAAACCGGATGCCTATAAAGGCAAAGGCGTCCGCTACGCCGAAAGAACCTTGCGCCTGAAACCGGGCAAGACCGGCAAATAAGATTTGAAATTTCAAATCGCAGAATTTGAGATACTTAGTATGGCAAAGAACGATAAAGCAGCGGTGCGAAGGGCTGTCCATAGCCGCATCCGGCGCAAAGTGAATGGTACGGCAGAGCGCCCGCGTTTGGCGATTTTCCGCAGCCTTAACCACATTTACGCTCAGGTTATAGATGACGAACAAGGCCGCACAATGGCTGCCGCTTCGACGCTGGAAAAAGACCTCAAGAGCGGCACCGGCGGTAATATAGAAGCCGCGCAAAGGATTGGCAAAACGATTGCCGAACGCGCGCTGGCGGCAGGTGTGACTAACGTGGTCTTTGACCGGGGCGGTTACGTCTATCATGGACGCATCAAGGCATTGACCGAAGCGGCGCGGGCTGCCGGCCTCAATCCGAACGAAACAGTCGCGGCCCCGACGGAGGAAGAACAACAAGCATGAGCAGCCAACATCGCATCTCGGCGCAAGGTCTCGCCCTCGAAGACCAGGTTATCGCCATTAACCGCGTGACCAAAGTGGTCAAAGGCGGCAAAAATCTATCCTTCGCCGCTTTAGTAATCATTGGCGACGGCGCGGGTCACGTCGGTTTCGGCACCGGCAAAGCGCGTGAAGTTCCTGTCGCCATTAAAAAGGCGGTGGAAAACGCCAAGAAAAATCTAATTCACGTTCCGCTTATCAATAACACCTTGCCGCATGATTTTATCGGGGTGCACGGCGCGGGCCGCGTATTGATGAAGCCAGCCAAACCGGGCACCGGAGTTATTGCCGGCGGCGCAGTGCGGGCGGTGATGCAAGCAGTGGGTGTGCATGATTGCCGCGCCAAAATTCTCGGCTCGAATAATGCGCACAATGTTGTGCGCGCTACTTTCGATGGACTACTGAGAATGAAAGACCCGATGGAAGTCGCGCGTTTGCGCGGTAAACAAGTAGAAGATCTTTTGTAATTTGAAACGCGATTTTCAAATTGGCGAGGCTGACAATGGCTGAAACTAAAGAAAATATTGGCGGCACGATTAAAATTCAGTATTACCGGAGCGCGATTGGGTTCTCGAAACACCAAAAGCAGATTGTCCGTAGCGTAGGTTTTACCAAGCTGAATCAAATCGTTGAACGCCCCGATACCGCCGCCATGCGCGGCTATGTCAAGAAAATACCACACTTATTGCGTATTACTGGATAATTAAGAATTTTAGAGTCGCGTCAATAAAGCGCGATGTAAAATCTAAAATCGTCTTGCGGAGTAGAGCAAAAATGGCACTCAGTTTGAATAATTTACATCCGGCCCCCGGCTCGACGCACAAAAAGAAGCGCGTCGGACGCGGCCCCGGCTCAGGTCTCGGTAAAACCGCCGGACGTGGGCACAAAGGGCAAAAGTCACGTTCCGGTTACAGTGGCAAAGCTGGTTTTGAAGGCGGTCAGATGCCTTTACAGCGCAGGTTGCCCAAGCGCGGGTTTACCAATATCTTCAAGAAAGAATGGCTGGAAGTGAACCTCGCGGCTTTGGAAAGGGCATTTGCTGCGGGCGAAGCGGTGACTCCGGAAATTCTGCACCAACGCGGATTGATTCGCAAAGCCAAGCATGATGTGGTAGTTTTGGGAAACGGCGCGTTGACCAAAGCATTGAACATCTCCGCGCACCGTTTTACCAAAAGCGCCCGCGCCAAAATTGAAGCAGCGGGTGGTTCTTTGACGGAATTAGGCAAAGCCGCAGGATGCTAGTTATCAGTGGTCAGTGGTTCGTGGCCGGTAGTCAGAAAACGCTTGTTTTATCTGACCTCTGACCATCGGCCATTGACCATTTTTTAAGTTAAGTGAGGCAAGGATATGGAAAAGATTTTAGCCGCCCTTCGCAACATCTACAAAGTGCCGGAATTGCGTAAGCGCATCATGTTCACCTTGGGGATGTTAGTGCTCTATCGCATAGGCGCGCACATCACCGCGCCGGGCATCAACCGTGAGGTCTTGCAAAGAGTCTGGAACGATGTCGGCTATACGCTGCTCGGCGTCCTAGACCTCTTTTCAGGCGGTAACTTCAGCACCATTTCTATCTTCGCGCTCGGCGTGACGCCCTATATAACGGCCTCTATCATCTTTCAGTTGATGAGCGTCGTTTATCCCGCGCTCAAAAAAGTGCAGGAAGACGGCGAAATGGGGCGGCAAAAAATCAATCAGTGGACACGCTATCTAACTGTTGTATTGGCTGCTATTCAAACTACCTTTGTCGCGTTCTGGTTGCAAAACAATGGTATCGCCAATCGCCCTGGCACGTTTTCCTTCATTATCCCAACCGTTATTACGCTCACCACCGGCACGATTTTCGTGATGTGGCTGGGCGAACAGATAACCGAACGAGGCATCGGCAACGGTATCTCGCTGCTTATTTTTGCGGGTATTGTTATCGGCTTGCCAAATGGTCTAAAGCAAGTGGCTGAACGGTTGCGGGGCGGCGACGCGCTGGCAACTGTCGGCGTGCTGTTGTTACTTGGCGCGCTGGTGGCGCTTATCGGCGTTATTGTTTACGTTGAATCGGCGCGGCGCAATATCGCCATTAACTACGCTAAACGCGCGGTTGCCGGCCAGATTGTCTCGCCGCAGCGCAGCTCTTTGCCTTTGAAAATAAATTTGGGCGGCGTTATTCCCGTCATCTTTGCGTCTTCGGTGTTGTCATTGCCGCAGAGTATTTTCTCGGCTTTTCCGGCTGACCCGAATAATCCGGCAAGCTTCTGGGGCAAGGTTATTACCTGGTTCCGCGATTTTCACGGCGGCGACCCTTACTATGAACTGGTGTTCATCTCTTTGATTGTGTTCTTCACCTTCTTCTATGTTTCCATCGTCTTTAATACAGAAGAAGTGGCGGACAATCTGCGGAAAAACGGCGGGTTTGTTTCGTCCATTCGCCCGGGCCGGGCGACGGCGGATTACCTGAATATCATTTTGACGCGGTTGACCACTGTGGGCGCGATTTATCTGGCGCTTATTTCTTTCGTGCCGCAGTTTATGTTGAGCGGCTTTAAGTTAGGGCGGTTGCCGTTTATCGGCTCGTTCCTGGACGCTTTTGTCAGCAGCACGCCGGGTTTAAGTTGGATACCGACGGGTTTGGGTTATCAATTCTATTTCGGCGGCACGTCGTTGTTAATTCTTGTCGGGGTGGCAATGGATACCGTCGCGCAAATCGAAGCCAAACTCATCATGGAAAATTATGAAGGTTTCCTCGGCGCGGGCAGCCGTTTGCGCGGGCGTAGGAGCTAAACCAGCAGGAGGCAGTCTTTTACGCTAGAGATGTCAAAGATTATTGTGCTTATCGGTGCGCCAGGCGCGGGCAAAGGAACGCAAGCGCGTATTTTGCAAGAGCGTCAAGGGTGGCCGCAGATTTCCACCGGAGATATGTTTCGCGCACTCGCCAAAGCGGATACGCCCCTGGCCCGACAAGTGTGCGAACTTCAGGCTGTCGGCCAGTTAGTGCCGGACGAATTGACAATTCGTATCGTTGAAGAACGCACAAATCAACCGGATTGTCGCGCCAGTTATATTTTGGATGGTTTCCCGCGCACAACGCCGCAAGCTGAAAAACTGGAAGAATTGGCGGTAACGCAAGGCAAGAAGATTCAAGCCGTATTGGTGGATGTGCCGTTTGAGGTGTTGGAGCAACGATTGACGGGACGCCGTTCCTGTCCCGTGTGTGGCGAGATTTACAATATTTACTTCAAGCCGCCCCAAGTTGAAGGCCGTTGCGACGCGCACCCGCAAGCCGAACTTGACCACCGCAAAGATGATACCGTCGAGACGGTTAAGCAACGTCTGGCGACTTACGAAGCGCAAACGCGCCCGTTATTGGATTATTACGCGGCCTCCAACCGACTGCAAAGTGTGGACGGCACGCGCTCTTTAGACGAAGTTTGCGCCGCTTTGGAAGCTGCGTTGCTTGATTCTTAAATGAATGGCGGAGTGGCGGCAATTTCTTATTCAAGCCTACGACGCGCTTAATTTTTGGCGGCGGCCCATGATTATCGGGAAATCGAAAAAAGAGTTGGATAAGATGCGCGCTTCGGGTCGTTTGGTGGCGCAAGTGCGCGAGGCGGTGCACAAATTGGTAGCGCCAGGTGTAACCACTCTGGAGCTTGATGAGGCGGCTGAGAAAATGATTCGTGACGGCGGTGCTTTACCGACGTTCAAAGGCTATCACGGATTTCCCTACTCTATCTGCGCCTCAGTCAACGAGGCCGTCGTGCATGGCTTTCCCAATAACCGGCCCTTGCAGGAAGGCGATATTCTTTCGATTGACCTGGGAACCACGCTCAATGGCTGGGTTGGCGACACGGCGAAAACGATTCCTGTCGGCAATGTCGGCGAAGATTTATTGCGCCTGATTAGCGTCACGGAGGAGTGTCTCGCGCAGGGCATCGCTCAATGTTACGCCGGCAAACATCTGGGCGACATCGGTTGGGCCGTGCAACAGCACGCCGAAGCCAATGGTTATTCAGTGGTGCGAGAATATGTGGGGCATGGCATTGGGCGCATCATGCACGAAGACCCGCAAGTCCCAAATTATGGCAAGCCTGGGACTAAAGCCTTACTGCGCAACGGTTACGTTTTCGCCATTGAACCCATGATTAACTTGGGAAAAAAAGAAACCAAAGTGCTGGGAGACAAGTGGACGGTGGTGACGGCAGACGGCTTGCCCAGCGCGCATTGCGAACACACTGTCGCCATCACTGAAGAAGGCCCGGAAATTCTGACCGTGGCGCAATAAATTAGTAACACGGTTTGGCAAAAATAGAGCGTCTGTGCTACTGTTCATAGTTTGCCAGTTCAACTAGATTTTGACTGGAGAAGTATATGGCGAAGGAAGACGCAATTGAAGTAATGGCGAAAGTGCTGGAAACATTGCCCAACGGTATGTTTCGCGCCGAGTTGGAAGACAGCAAACATCCGGTGTTGGCTCATGTCTCCGGCAAAATGCGGAAAAATTTTATTCGTATTCTACCCGGCGACCGTGTGTTAGTTGAACTTTCGCCCTACGATTTGAACCGGGGCCGGATTACTTATCGCTATAAATAAACGGTTTGAGGCAACGCTATGAAAGTCAGAGCTTCTGTCAAGAAAATTTGTGACAAATGCAAAGTCATCCACCGCAAAGGCGTGGTGCGCGTGATTTGCGAAAACCCTAAACATAAACAACGGCAAGGCTAGGGGAGTTGGCGATTTTAGATTAGAAAGCGACGCTACCGCGTATTTGTTTAATTAGGTGTAGCTGAGTCCTTCCAATCGCAAATCTAAAATCTAAAATCTAACATCGGAGTAATTATGGCTCGTGTAGCAGGTGTGGATTTGCCGCCCAATAAGAGAGCGCAAATCGGCTTAACATATATATATGGCGTTGGTAAATCGCGCTCGACGGCAATCTTAGGAGAAGCGCAGGTTAGTGTTGACGCGCGGATAAAAGATTTAAGCGAAGACGATTTAAACCGTATCCGCGCCATTCTTGACGCGCAAGGCGACATCGAAGGCGATTTGCGTAAGCGCGTGCAGATGGACATCAAACGCTTAATGGACATCGGTTGTTATCGTGGTTTGCGCCATCGTCGCGGCTTACCCGTGCGCGGTCAACGCACGCACACCAACGCGCGTACCCGCAAAGGCCCGCGCCGCGCCACCGTTGCCAAGAAGAAAGCTCCAGGCAAGAAATAAGACAGTTTTTAGTTTTTAGTTTTTCGCGTAGCCGATAATTAAAAGCTGGAAACCCAGAACTGAAAACAGTTTATGGCTAAAGCAAAAGCAAGCGGCAAGAAAAAAGTCTTCCGCAAAAAAGAGAAAAAGAATATCCCGCGCGGGGTTGTTTACATCGCGGCGACCTTCAATAATACCCTGATTTCCATCACGGATTTGGCGGGTAATCTGGTTTCGCAATGCTCTTCGGGCGCGCGCGGCTTTCGCGGTTCGCGCAAAGGCACTCCCTTTGCCGCTCAACAAGCCGCTTCTGAAGCCGCCAAAAAAGCGTTGGAAGCCGGTATGTACGAATGCGAAGTGCGTGTTAAAGGGCCTGGCGGTGGTCGTGAATCGGCTATTCGCGCCATTAATAATTCCGGCATTCGCGTCATGCAGATTCGTGACACGACGCCCATCCCGCACAATGGCTGCCGTCCGCCTAAGCGTCGGCGCGTCTAGTAAAGTTTTTGCGGGTTGTGTTAATGCGCACCCGTATTTTAAGGCAAAGGATGAAGAGCCGCGCATCTTACGCGGTTTGTAAACTTTTCTGCTGTGTGATTCAGCGACTTGTGGAGGAATACCTGCGCATCACTGAATCAAATAACCATAGCTGAACCGGAGAGTAACAATAAATGGCTAGGTATCGTGGGGCGGTGTGCCGTCTGTGTCGCCGCGAAGGCGCAAAACTTTTCCTCAAGGGCGATCGCTGTTTCAAGCCCTCATGTCCGATTGAAAAACGCGGCACGCAGCCGCCGGGCCAGCATGGAGCTAGTATGCGGCGCGGCAAGGCATTGGTCGGTTACGGCCAGCAATTGCGTGAAAAGCAGAAAGTCAAACGGATTTACTTCATTCTTGAAGGTCAATTCCGCAATTATTTCGAGAAAGCCTCGCGGCAAAAAGGCATTACCGGCGAAAATCTCCTGTTTATCCTGGAACGCCGGTTGGATAATACCGTCTATCGCGCCGGCTTTTCGACTTCGCGGCGACAAGCCCGTCAATTGGTTAATCACGGCCACGTTAAAGTAAACGGGCGCAAGGTGGATATTCCTTCTTTTCAAGTGAAAATCGGCGACGTTATCACTATCCGCGAAGAAAGCCAAAAGAACCCTCACATTGAAGGCGCTTGGCAGACGGCGAGCGGGCGTGGGCGTCCGGGCTGGATTTCCCCGGAAGACAACGGCGAAATGTCGGCGCGCGTGGCTGCTTTGCCAACCCGTGCGGATATTGACGCTTTCATCAACGAACAACTCATCGTCGAACTTTACAGCAAGTAATCCGATGTTGGATTTGCGATTTTGGTTTTGTGATTAGGAAGGTCGGACTTCCGTTTGCTAGTCCATCTGAAATCTAAAATCTGACATCTCAAGAATCTGTTATGGAAAACAATCTTTGGAATGGTTTTCAGATGCCGCGTCGCTTGCAGCCTGATAACGAAACGCTTTCGGAACGCTTCGGGCGGTTTTCGGCACAGCCCTTTGAGCGTGGTTTTGGCACGACGATTGGCAATTCACTGCGTCGCGCTTTGCTTTCTTCCATTGAAGGCGCAGCAATAACGGCGGTCAAAATTGAAGGCGTGGAACATGAATTTTCTTCGATTAACGGCGTAGTAGAAGATGCGACGGACGTAATTTTGAATCTCAAACAGATTCCGTTCAAACTCTACCAAGGCGAAATGAAGACGCTCTACATTAGCAAGGAAGGCCCTTGCGAAGTGATGAGCGGCGACATTGAAACCGATTCGGACGTGGATATTCTGGATGAAAACGTGCACATCGCCACTGTTAGCGAAGGTGGACGTCTTGAGATAGAAATGCGTCTCAAGGAAGGGCGCGGCTATGTCACCGCTGACCGCAATAAAGAAGAGGATTTGTCAATCGGATATATTCCGGTTGATTCGGTTCACACGCCGGTCAAAAAGGTCAATTACAACGTAGAAGCAGCGCGTTTGGGGCAAAACACGGAGTACGACAAACTGACTATCGAGGTTTGGACGGACGGTTCTGTCACGCCCGACGACGCCATCGGGCTGGCGGCAAAGTTGATTAAAGACCATATGACCATCTTTATCAACTTTGAGGAAGACCAGGATGAGTACGTCTATCAACCGGTGGAACGTTTGCCGTTGCCGCGTAACGACGTTTTAGATCGTTCGGTTGATGAACTCGAACTTTCTGTGCGTTCATTTAACTGCCTGAAAAATGCCGAAATCCGCACACTGCGCGAATTGATTAAACGCAGCGAGCGCGATATGCTGCAAACAAAGAACTTCGGCAAGAAATCGTTGCATGAAATCAAAGACCTGCTGCATGGCATGGGTCTTGATTTTGGCATGGATTTCGATGAAAGCGGTAATCCGATTCCCGGTTCGGGCGGACATTAGAAATTTACGATTTTAGATTTTGGATTTGCGATTGGATTCAGCGCGCGCCGCGCCGCCACAAGTCAGTACCCAGAGCGGTAGCGACGGGGCCAGGCACAATTTAGCGGCAACTTATTGAACAGGCGACCCGTCGCTAACGCTTCCGGTACGAACCTGTCCAGAACGCGCAACATCCAATCGCAAATCGCAAATCTAAAATCTAAAATCAACACCATGAGACACTTAAAAGCACATCGTAAATTAGGGCGCGACACGGCGCACCGTATGTCCATGCTTCGTAATCTGGCAACTTCGCTGATAAACGCCGAAGAAGGACGCCTTATCACTACTTTGCCCAAAGCGAAAGAGTTGCGCCCGTTTGTCGAAAAAGTTATTACTCTCTCGCGCCATGCGCAAAAGCTGGAAGGCAACGAACAGGAACGCGCCGCGCAAGAGGTTCACTTACGCCGCCAGGCCGCAACCTTTTTCCACGCCGGCAACCGTCAGCAAGCCGCTTCTACGGGCAAACGCGGACGCCCTCGCGCTGTTCGCACCGCCGGCGTTCTGGCTGTCCAAGTCTTGTTCGACAAGTTGGGGCCGCGCTACAAAGAGCGCAACGGCGGCTATACGCGCATCATCAAATTGGGCCGGCGCGTGGGCGACAATGCCGAACTCGCCATTATCGAATTAGTGGATAGCCCACGCGAAAACGGCGGCAACTAGGCTTTAGTTCCGCGTATTGAGGCGCATTTTTTAAGCCCTGGACGTCAGCAATTGCCGATGGACAGGGCTTTTGACTTGTTTGCCAGAGAGTTTTGTAAGACAATCGGGCGATTCAATTCCTTGACGCGGGTAGAAATGCTATGAGCGAAGATGCAGCGACGCAGAGCGCGCCAGACACAACCAATGACCCACACCACGCCGGCGGACGCCACAAACGCCACCGCCGCAGCAACACGCCCGCCGCCAAAGGGCGGCCCACTGAGCGCGTGCTGAACCTGGAAGAGTTGACCGAATTGATGGAACTCATCACTAGCTATGGCTTCAACGATTTCGAGTTGGTGCGCGAAGGTTTTAGCGTGCGATTGCGCCGCGATGTGCCATTGACTTCTGCCTTGGCTGTTGCCGCGCCGTCACCCGTCGCGCCGCCACCCGTCGTTACACACGCGCCGCCCCCACATCCAGGCGCGGAGGCAGAAAAAGCGGCGTCGGTTGATGAGAGTTTGGAGATTATCAAATCACCCATCGTTGGAACTTTTTACCGCACCCCTTCGCCCACCGCCGAACCTTTCGTCAAAATTGGCAGCCGCGTCACGCCGGATACAGTGGTCTGTATCATTGAAGCCATGAAGTTGATGAACGAAATTCAGGCTGAAACCGGCGGTGAAATCGCCAAAATCTACGTCGAAAACGGAACGCCCGTCGAATACGGGCAGCCCTTGTTTGGCATCAAAAAATAGTGGTCAGTTGTGACCCACGAAAAGCCTGACCACCGACGACTGCCGATGAATCGCAAATTCCGCAAAATTCTGATAGCCAACCGGGGCGAAATCGCTTGCCGCATCATCTGGACGTGTAAAGAGATGGGCATCAAGACGGTGGCTGTCCACAGCGAAGCCGACCGCGAGGCGTTGCACGTCCGTTTTGCCGACGAAACCGTCTGCATTGGCAAGGCCCCTTCCGCGCAGAGCTATTTGAATATTCCGGCTGTCATCAGCGCGGCGGAAATCACCAATGTTGACGCCATTCATCCGGGTTATGGGTTTCTCGCGGAGTCCGCGCAGTTTGCTGAAATTTGCGAAGCCTGTAACATCAAATTTATCGGCCCGCGCTCGGATGTCATAAGTATGATGGGCGACAAAGTTGAAGCCCGCCGCGCAATGCTGGCAGCCGGAGTGCCGATTCTACCGGGCAGCCCGGACCCGCTCGAAGACGAAGCCGAAGCCCGCAAAGTGGCCCTGGAAATCGGGTTTCCGGTGATTATCAAAGCCGCCTTTGGCGGAGGCGGGCGCGGAATGAGGATTGTCCGTAGCGAAGCGGAACTCGGCCCTGCGTTACAGACTGCTATCGCCGAAGCCGAAGCCGCTTTCAAAAATGGGGCGGTTTATATCGAACGCTACATTGAACGCCCGCGCCACATCGAAATTCAGGTTTTGGCCGACGAACACGGCGCGTGCATCCATCTGGGCGAACGCGAGTGCACCATCCAACGCCGCCATCAAAAGCTCTTGGAAGAAGCCCCTTCACCGATTTTGACAGCGGATTTGCGCGACAGGATGGGCGCGGTTGCCGTCGAAGCCTGTAAGCGCATTGGTTATTCCAGCGCGGGGACGTTTGAGTTTTTGTTGGATGAAAACAACGAGTTCTATTTCATGGAGATGAACACGCGGATTCAGGTTGAGCATCCGGTGACGGAAATGGTCACCTTGGCCGACATCGTGCGTAATCAAATCCGCATTGCCGAGGGCGAGGAATTGGGCTTTACCCAAGAGGACTTAATAATTTACGGCCACTCTATCGAATGCCGCATCAACGCCGAAGACCCTGTGACTTTTACGCCCAGCCCCGGCAAAGTGACAGCTTTTAATTTGCCCGGCGGCCCCGGCGTGCGCGTGGATACGGCGGTTTACGAAGGCTACACCGTGCCGCCATTTTACGACTCGATGATTGCCAAACTCATTGTTCACGCCCGCAGCCGCGACATCGCCATCGCCCGTATGCGCCGCGCCCTGGAAGCAATGGTGGTCGAAGGCATCAAAACGACAATTCCGCTCCACCTGAAAATCATGGACGACCCCGATTTCCAAGCCGGACGGTTTTCCACCAAATTCATGGAAGAATTTGCCGAACGCCAGAAAGCAATGCCGGCGGTGAAATCGTCAATCGGAGCAAAATGAAACTTTCCTCCCAGTTGCGGCGTTTTTGTTGCAAAGGGGTTTTTGTATGATGCAACAAGCAAAGAAAGTTTTCTTTTACCTTCTGGTTGGGTTCGTAGTCTTATTTGGTTTCCGGTTGCTTTATGGCTACCGTGTTCCACCGGAAGCGCGCGACGATTCCGGCGATGAAACCGCTTCAATTCTGGACTTTGATTTCTCCGGCAAAAATTATGCCAGCGAAAAATTTTCTAAGGGCA
>JAYVJN010000146.1:0-12734 GCA_043769325.1 Acidobacteriota bacterium | reverse complement strand
CGAAACCGCCTTACTCGTGGACACAGCGGAGACGAATATCGTCGCGCTGGCGGTGGACGCCAAGGGCCAACTCTACGCCGGCACCGACCCCAACGGTGTCGTTTTGCGCGTCAACCTGGACGGTAAAACCTTTGCGCTCTACGATTCGCCTTTGCGCGAGATTCACGCCCTCGCGCCCGCGCCCGACGGTTCAATTTACGCGCTGGCCTTGAGCGAAGCCGCCGGCGCCGCCAAAAGCGAGACGCCGAAAGACGCTCCAATTAGCTCAACCGCTAAAAGCCGTTACGATTTGACGGGCGCAAAAAGCGCGGTGCTGCGTTTAGACGCGGACGGCGCGGCGGATGTTTTCTGGAAATCGGAAACTGTGGTCGGGTTTGCGCTGACGCCCGCGCCACAGGGCGGCGTGTTGCTCGGCACATCGGACAAGGGGCGCGTTTACCGCCTCGAATCCGGCGGGCGCGACACGCTCTTAACGCAATCCGGTGAAGGCCAGATTTCCGCTTTCGCAACCCGCGGCGCGGACATCTACGCCGCCACGAGCAGCCAGGGCAAACTCTATCGCTTGGGCGCAAACGCCAACGACACAGGCATTTACGAATCCCCTGTGCGTGACGCCAAACTACCCTCCGCGTGGGGCCGCCTGTGGTGGCGCGGCACTGGCGCAGAATTGCAAACCCGTAGCGGCAACACTGAAACACCGGACGCAACTTGGAGCGATTGGAGCGCAGTTATCACTGACCCCACCGGCGCAAACAGCACCAGCCCGCGCGCCCGTTTTATCCAGTGGCGGGCAACACTTAAAGGCGCAACCGCCCAACTTTTCGAGGTCAGTCTGGCCTATCTGCCGCGCAACGTCGCGCCGGAAATCGTCTCTCTCACCGCGCAACCGACGGGCGTGGCCCTGCTGGGAACGCCCGTCACGATTGACCCCAACATCGCGGCATCGGGCCTTGACCCGTCACTTTTCGGGGCCGCCGGAGCGTCGCCACCGCGCCCTGCGTTTCAGAAATTCGCCCGCGCCTTGAAGTGGCAGACCGAAGACCGCAACGGCGACAAATTGCGCTACGCCGTGCATTACCGCGCCGTCGGCGAGACGGCATTCACGCGCCTGGCCGACAATGTTTCCGATAATTTCTACACCCTCGACGGCGCGGCCCTCCCCGACGGGCGTTATATCTTCAAAATTACCGTGACGGATGAACCCTCCAACCCCGCCAATCTCGCGTTCACCGCCGAACGCTCAAGCGAACCCGTTGATATAGACAACACCGCGCCCATTCTCAGCCTGGTCAACCTGCCGCTTGTCAGAAACGGCATCGCCGAAATATCCGTTGACGCCAACGACAACGCGGGCCGCATCGTGCGCGCCGAATACAGTCTCGACGGCGGCGCGTGGCTACCCCTGGCCCCCGAAGACCGCATCGCCGACGGCCCCCGCGAACGCTTCGCCTTCACCGTCGCGCTAAATTCTGCGGGCGAACACTCCATCGCCCTCCGCGTCCAGGACGCTAACGGGAATGTCAGCGTGATTCGCGTCCCTGTGCGACTTTGACGGCGGCCCCTGTTCTGAGTTCAAACTTTAGTTTGCGCTTTAGATTACGCAAAACACAAACTAAAGTTTGAACTCAGAACTTCGCTAGTCAAATAAGAAGTGAGGAGTGGGGAGTAAGGAGTGGGGGGAAGGCGATTGATGCGGGTTACATTTGACGATTACGCAATCGCGGCGGCGGGCGCAAGCGACCCTTCCCGACCTGCCAGGTCGCAGCAGTCACCGGTGGTTTTTGCGGCGTTTCCTGACAAAAGTGCTTCCGGCCTAACCAAGCCCGTCAACCAACCTGGCAGGTTAGGAAGGGTTGCTTGCGCCCGCTCTTGCCCATCCGCAACCTCCCGCGAAAAAATTGTGCTTAAACTAAAACGGGCTTGCTCAAGACTGGAACGCGGGTAGCCTTACCCGCATGAGCGCGACAGCGCGAAAACAACGGTGAGCGCGTGTCACGTCGCCGACAAACGGCCTGTTTGCCAACGCGCTTACTCGCCTCACGGCTTGCCAGCGAGTAAAGCTATCGGTCTGCGCATAAGACGCGACCTTCGCGCTTCGCCAGTAGCAACATCTGTCTTTTTCTACTGCCTGCTGCCTACTGCCTACTGCCTACTGGCTTCTTAGCCTGGTAAAACAATATTGACTCTGACCGTTGTGCCTTCGCCAAGTGTTGATTTGATAGAGTGTTGCCCGCCGAGGATTTTCGCCCTTTCCGCCATGCCGGTCAAGCCAAAACCAGACACGCGGCTTCCCGGCTTTCTCAGTTGCGTGTCAAAACCCGTCCCATTATCGGAAACAATCAGTTCCAGGTTCTTGCCGTTACGACGAATAGTAACTTGCGCCTGAGTCGCGCCGGAGTGTTTGACTACATTATTTGCGCTTTCCTGCACGATGCGGAAAAAGTTTATTTCGTCATTAGGTGGGAACGCCCCACTCAAATCGTCGGCTTCAAAGCTGAAATTCATCCCTGAGGCATCCTCAACCTGATTGAGCATCTCCTCGATTGCCGCGACCAACCCCAGACGCTCAAGTTGCGAGGGCCGTAAGTAATAGGCAATCTCGCTGACCTGGCTGATGGCGTCGGAGGTGGCAGTGGAAATCTCGCCAAATTGCTGCCCGGCGGTAGTTATCTTTTCCTCCGCTTCGCCTTCGCCAATGGCGGCGCGTTGGCCCAAAAAAGCGCGGTTTTTAATGATCAGCAGCACCTGGCCGAGGCTGTCGTGCAAACCAGCGGCGATGCGTTTGCGTTCTTCTTCTTGCGCCTCAATCAATTGGCGGGCAAAAAGTTCTTGCCTTCCCTGACGTTCCCGCGCTTGTTGCTCGCGGCGGTGGAACAAAGCCACTGTCGCGCCCGCCAAGGCCAAAGCGCATAGAACCCAAAACCAAGTCCGGCGGTAAAAGGGAGCTAGAACCTTAACGCGGATTTGTGCGGCTTGCAGATTCCACACGCCTTGGGCGTTGGCTGCCATGACCTGAAAGTTGTAATCACCAGGGGGCAGATAGGAGTAATAAGCGATGCGTCGCGTTCCGGCGTCAACCCAGGTTGCGTCCTGTCCGGCAAGCAAGTACTTGAATTTGACCTGTTCCGCTTGGACAAAACTCAGCCCCGCGTAACTGATTTCCAGATTGGTCTGCCCCGGTTGTAACTCAATAACGGATTGCGCCGGCTGCGCCTGGCGATCAATTGAAACGCCTTCAATAATAACCGGCGGGGCTTTGGCGTTAAAACGCTCGGCCTCCGGTTCAATCACGGCCACGCCGTCTTGCGTAGGAAACCAAAGCTTGCCGTCACGGGCCACAAATCCAGCCGGTTGACGCCCGCCGTTACATTCAATGTTGAGCATTCCTTCGGCTTTGCCAAAAGCCGTGCTGGTTATTTTGTTGATTTTACCGTCGGCGAAATCGTTCAATTCGGAACGGCGCACGCGGTAAATCCCTTTGTTGCAACTAATCCAAAAACTACCACGTTTATCTGGTAAGATAGCAAAAACTCCATTATTAAAAAGCCCGTCGGTTTCGCGGTAATTGGTGAATTTTCCTTCCTTAAAGCGGCTCAACCCCTCGTCATATGTGCCTATCCAAAGCGCGCCCTCGTCGTCTTCGTGAAGGGCGCGGACGCGGTTGCCCGTTAAGCCTTGCGCGGCGGTGTAAGTGGTCATACGGCCTTCTTTCCAGCGTGTCAGGCCGCCATATACGCCAATCCACATCGCCCCGTCACGGCTTTCCAAGAGCGCGACGACTTCATTGCCGGGCAGTCCGTTCTCTGTGGTGTAGTGGTTGACGATTTGGTCGTCGGCAAGTTCATAAAGGCCGCGCAGAGTGCCGGCCCAAACGTGGCCGCGCCGGTCTGTAAGGAGCGCAGTTACATTATTTTCTGTGGCCGGGTTGCCTTTTTGGTTCTCAACCAGATGGCTTAAATCCCTTGTCCGCCCCGCTTCGTAGCGTAGCAAACCGCTCGTTTTGCCAATCCACCAACGCCCTTTGTGGTCTTCTGTCAAAGCTTGCGCCAAAGGACTTGGTGTTATTAGCGGCAGGGTAGTAATAATTCCGTTGCGCCAGAGGTTAAGGCCGCGAATAGTGCCAATAAGGATGTCTCCGGCATTGGTCTGCAACAATGGATAAACTTCTTTGGCGGCTAAACCTTGGGCTACTGAATAGGTTGTTATGAGTTGCCGGCGCAAACGGAACAGTCCGGCGTTACTGCCTAACCAAATGTTACCTTCGTCGTCTGCTAAAAATGAGTTGATTCCAGTGTCCGGCAAATCGGCGCGCGCTTCGTAAGAAGTAAAGTTGCCGTTAGCATAGCGCACCAAGGGCGTGACAGCGTCGCCAATGCTGTCGCGCCAGAACCAAACTCCTCCATCGCGGTCTTCGCCTAGCGGAAGCGGCGCAAAACCTTGCGCCAAGCCCATATCCCGCGCTGTAAGTTTTCTGATCGTTTCTTCGCGGATAAGAAATAATTGTTCTGAATTACCGGCCCAAAAATTGCCGGATTTATCTTCCAGCAGAGCTATCGGGCGCAGGGCAAACTTCCCCTTTACCGACGGCAATAGGAAACGCCGTGTTTCTCCCTCGCGGTTGCGGCGGTTTACCGCGTCACGATCTGTAGTCCAAAAGTTGCCCGATGAAGCCAGGTAAGAGCCGCTTTCCTTTGCATAGAGGGCCGCCGGCGCGGGTATAAATTTTCCTTCGCGCAGATAAAACGCGCCCTTATCCGTCGTGCCAATGACCATTTCGCCGTTGGGGTCGGCCAGAAAAACGCAGTTAAAGCGACTAGGGTAGCCTTCGGCGGAAGTAAAGGACTGAAAGACGCCGTTGCGGTAGCGCACGATGCCGTCTTTCTCCGTAGAGATGTAAAGCGCACCGGCGCGGTCTTCGTAAAGCCTGGTGAGGCGATTACTGCTCAGGCCCGGCGTGTTGGCTTTGTTGAAAACCTTGAAGTTGAGGCCATCAAACCGCACCAGACCATCAAAGGTTGTCAACCATAGATAACCATCCTGAGTTTTTACGATTGAGCGCACAGTGTTCTGCGGCAACCCGTTGTCAGTCGTCCACTGGTCAAACCGGTACTGCTGCGCCCAGGCCGGCCATATGGCACACAATAATAACAAGACGCCAAAACAGAATTTTCGCTGCGGAACCCGCATTATACCTTACGCAATTTAACCTTTTGCACTTTATGGTCGTGGCCTTTTTCGAGGATGAGACGCGCCCGCGTGCGTGTGGGGAGAATGTTTTGTCGCAAATTGACGCCATTTATCTCATCCCAGACTTTGCGGGCGAAGGCTTGGGCTTCTTCATCTGACATGGCGGCGTAACGGTGGAAAAACGAGGTCGGGTCGCGGAAGGCGGTAGCGCGGAGAGCCTGAAAACGCTCTAAAAACCAACGGTAAACATCGGTTTCGGCGGCGTCAACATAAAGCGAAAAATCGAAATAGTCCGACACCAAAACATGGCGACGCGGGCGTCCGCCGCCGGAGACTACTTGCAAGACGTTGATGCCCTCTAATATCACGATGTCGGGTTGGCGCACGACTTGCGCGTCGTCAAGCAAAACGTCATATTCAAGATGCGAATAGACCGGCGCGGAGACTTCGGCTTGACCCGCTTTTACGTCGGCCAAAAATTGCAGCAGACGCCGCAAATCGTAACTTTCGGGAAAACCTTTGCGGTGCATGATGCCGCGTTCTTCCAACACGCGGTTGGGGTACAAGAATCCGTCCGTCGTCACCAATTCCACGCGCGGATGGTCAGGCCAACGCGCCAGCAACGTCTGTAAAATACGCGCCGTCGTGCTTTTACCCACCGCCACACTGCCCGCCAAACCAATGATATACGGCGAATTAGCCCCTTGCGGGCCGAGAAAGGCTAGTTGAGACTTGTGCCATTCCCGCGTGGCCCGATAGTGCAGGTTGATGAACCGTGTGAGCGGCAGGTAAACGTCGGAAACTTCAGCCAAATCAATGCTCTCGTTGATGCCACGCAAATGCGCCAGGTCATCCTCCGAGAGCGTCAACGGCGTGCTATTGCGCAACTCTTTCCACTCGTCGCGGCTAAATTCAGTGTATTGCGAAGGTCGTAGGTTAGTGTTTTGCTCCGTCATCTTTACGTCAACCCCTCGCCTTGCTGACTTTTTGCGCTTTCGCAGTTTCAATGCCAATCCCTAAAAACGGCTGGCGCGTGTAGGCGACGGAGAATTTTTCGCCCAATTTGAAATGGCGTTGGACGGCGCGGGCCGGGTCGAAGAACCATTGTCCGAGGGGTTGGTCGCGTTCGTCAGAATCGAACCAGCCCCAGGGTGGACGGGCGGCGTTGACGGCCCCGACTTTCCCCAAAAAAGCCGCGCCGAGTTTGCCCAGTTTGACCTTTTTGTCGCCCTTTTCTGTGCCGACGGTTATCGTCGCGTAATCGTTGGTTGCGCCGTAGGTAAGATTAGGGGCTTTGGCGGCGTTGGGCCAAAGTGTGGTAATAATGGGCAACAACTCGTAATTGACTGCGCTTTCCTGTGTGGCGGATGATTTTCCGGCCTTTGCGCCGACTTGGTAAAGCAAGACTTTCCTGTCTTTAACCGGTTTCTCACCGGCTTCATCGTAGGCTTCGATGCCGTGACCTTTGGGTTCAATGTGAAGGCGCGGACGTTTTTCGTCCAACTCCACACGGGCGAACTCGCTTTTGGCATCGCTTTCCGGCACATAACGCTTGAATTTGTTATGGCTCAGGGTTTCTACAAAAACCGCCTGCGCCGCGCTCTTTTCCACTACGACGAGACAGCCTTCCATATCGTTTTCGTGGGCCAGAGTCACCTCGTCAAGAATCCCTGTCGGGTCGCGGTCTTTCACAATGTCCGCGCCTTGCCGCAATAATTCCCCCAACAACGCGCCCTTTTTGTCGCCTCCTTTGTAATCGCGCGGATGATAAACGGCGTAATGAATAAAGTAATGCGTCGCCGTTTCGCAGACCGAATAATAGACGTAAGCCCCTGTATCTAAGGCTTTATCCGCGTTCGCCCAATTGTTATCGCCGCGCCAGTCGCCGTCAAAATCGAAGCGCGCAAGATAATCATACTGCGGCTTGTCGCCTAAGCCTTGATAAAAAATCGGCGCGTATTCTGCCGCGATTTCCTTATCCGCAAGTCGCGGGCCGTGCGCTGAGATTAGCGTCGCCGCGATAAAAATATAGCTTAAAGTAGCGAAAAGCTTGCGCCACATATTCTTTACACTTCCTTCAAAAACAATTTGAATGCCCCATTAAGATAGCACAAAAGACCTGCGAAAACACTCACAAAGCGAGTTTCATTCCACAGGTCTGGGTCAGTCTGATTGGTGTCTTTAGTGCTTATGCGGGTGGACGAAGCAACGTATCCTCCAAAACTATGGCGCGAGGAAACAGCACATTGTTTTCCAGATGAATGTGTTGATGCAAGTCTTTCTCAAAGCCCGCCAATCCTAAATAGACAGCCTGAAAGCTGGCGCAGACATCAAGAGGCACTTGATAATTATCGCTCATAGCGCGCATCTCACGCAGCAGTTGGCCGGCTTTGTCATGCTCCAACGACATCATCCGCACCGGATTACGAACCGTGCCAAAGGGCGGCAACGGTGGCGGTTGACCATCTGTAACCATTGTCAGGGCGCGAATATAAGGGAAAAGCACGTTCTCCTCTTTGCGTAAATGTGGCCCCAGTTCGTTGCACAAGGCGCGGAAATGGTTTTCCAACTCCAACAATTCAGGGTGTGCCGCGCTGTGCACCCCGCAGACCTTTTCCAGCAACGGTGACAAACGCTCTATTTCTTGCCGTGTAAAAACATGATGCGTTGATTCAATGTGGTCTATCAGCGCAGTCAGCGAGACTTCGCTCCAGTTCACCGGCAAAGAATCGTTTGTCTCGCCAAGTTGAGCCAATAACTTTTTTATTTGCAAGACTTCGACGCCAGCCGCAACGCAGGCTTCAGCAAGCGAAGTCCTGCCGCCACAACAATAATCAATGTGGAACTGCTCAAAGATTCGCGCTGCGCCCGGATGCGCCAAGGCTATTTCGCTAACTGTTGATTTTGTCAATAACATAATAAACCTCTGCTAGACAGGCATTTAGACCTAAATAACAATCTGCTGGCTAGTTCATACCCATCGCCGTTGCAAGTTTGGCGTCAGGCTTCTTGGTCAGGAAGGTGAAATAATTAACTGCCAAACAAAACAAAGCAACCAAGCTGAGAAACACGAAACCGAGCGTGTAACTGCCGGTCGCGTCGCGCACTATGCCGAGCGTCAAAGGTGGGAAGAACCCGCCCAGACCGCCAAACGCCCCGACTAACCCTGTCACAGTTCCGGTTTCTTTCGGGAAATGCTCCGGCACGAGTTTGAAAACTGCGCCGTTGCCTAAGCCCAGAGCCGCCGCCGCGCCTAACGCCCCGACAGTGAACGTGGGCATCCAAGCCGCGCCCATCAACAAGCCAAATCCAGCCACCGCCGCAAACACAACCAGCAGCACTTTGGCCCCGCCAATTTTATCCGCTAATATCCCTCCAATGGGCCGCAGCAAAGTTGCCAGCAAGACAAACCCGGCGGTGCGCGCGCCGGCGTCGGTGGCTGTGAGCTTAAAGATGTCTTTGAGAAACGTCGGCAGGTATATGGAGAACGCTACGAATCCGCCAAAGGTCACAAAATAAAAGAGCGACAACACCCAGGCCAGCGGTGCGCGGCGCAGTAATCCCAAGTTTTCGCTCAAAGTCTTGGGTTGCGCGGTCAAAGCCGCGTCGCGGGCAAATGCGTAGAACACCAGGCCCCAGATAAATGCCGCCGCCGCAAACAGATAAAATACCGGACGCCACGAACCCAACGCGCCCGCCAGCACCGGCGCGCCGAAGACCGCGACGGATTGCCCGATATTGCCCGCGCCATAAACGCCCAACGCAAAGCCCTGTTTTTCCGGGCCAAACCATTTCGACACCAAATTCACGCCCACCGGAAAGGTCGTTCCCGCCAACCCCAGAAAGAGGCCGATAAAGAGCAGTTGTTGGTAACTCGTAGAGAAACCGGCGGCAACGGCGGGGAGCGCGGCCATTAGCAGCAACACGGCAAAGACTTTTCTTGCGCCATAGCGGTCAGCCAACATACCGGCGGGTAGGCGGCCCAGTGCGCCGAGCAACACCGGAATTGCAATCAATAAACTCTTAGACTTAGCTGACAATCCGTAAAGTTGCGTGAAAGTCGGGGCCAAAGCAGAAATCAAGCCCCAGACCGCAAACGACACTGCAAAGGCTGTTGTCCCAAAAAATAAGGCCCGCCCCGCGCCGGGCCTGAAGGTTTCGCTCATGTTGGAATAAATACCTCATCAATAAATAGTGTGTAAAAAAGCGCAGACAAAGCAACAACTGTCACGCCACAATTAAGCTAGGCAATAATTATTCCGCAGCTATTGTATCCACTTAAATTCTTTGACATGAGCTATTTCGTGATGGCTGGGCTACCCACAGCAATCATTCATGTACAAAAAGTAGAGAAATTCTCCCCACTTAATGCGCCTTATTACCCAACCGACGAAGCCTTGTAACCGGCAGATTTCCTGTAAATTAGTGCCAACACATGATTTGCAACTTGGTTAGGACATGGCACTGCATTTGCACAGTATCAGGCGGCAGAACTTTGGCTTCAGATGTTTCGTGGGAAAGAATCGCCTCGGATTACGACATCACCAATGGCGGGTTGATGCTTTTCGGTTTGACGTTAATGGTCTTTGCGCCGCTGCTGGCGGCTAAAATTCGTGGTCTGTAAGTGCGGGCTAAATCGCTCACAGGATAATTAGTTACATGAGAAAAGAGGTCGCCAGGGCGATATTGTGGGGCGTCATCATAACCACGCTGGAAGCTATTACGATATGGCTGGGTTCGCGCAACCTGGCGCATTTCGACGCGGCTCTGGTGGCTTATACTTTTGCTACTTTGTTCGCCACTTTTGGCATCACTTACCGCTTTACCATCTGGCTGCAACGCCCGCCGACGGCGATGTACTGGAAACGCGGCTGGCAGGCGTTTCTGCGCCCCAAATATCTGGCGGGAAACATCGTCAATTGGTTCAGGCGCGTGCCGTCGGATGTGGCCTTGAATTCATTCATACGACACCGCGACACCATGCGCTGGGCCGCCCATATGCTTCTGATGTGGGGTTGTCTGATTGCTATCGGCATTACCTTCCCGTTGGTCTTTGGCTGGATTCATTTTGAAACGCTGCCCGACAATTTCGCATGGTATCGCGTGTTTCTCTTTGGGTTTCCCACCTTTGCGTTCCCGATTCATTCAATTTTAGGTTTTACGATTTTTCACGGGCTCGTTTGGTCGGCGATTATGGTTATCGGCGGCGTCATGCTGGCGATGCGGCGACGGATGCGCGCTCACGACGCCGGCGCGTTACAGATGTTCGGCGAAGATATTTTGCCGCTAGTGTTACTGTTCGCGGTCAGCCTGACGGGTTTGATGTTGACGGCAAGTTATAGCTGGATGAAGGGTTATGCTTTCGACTTTCTCGGCATACTGCACGCCATCACGGTTATCTTCACGCTGCTATGGCTGCCTTTTGGCAAGTTTTTTCACATCTTCCAGAGGCCCGCGCAATTGGGCGTCTCATTTTACAAAGATGTTGGCGAGAAGGAAGCGCACGCGGCGTGCCGTCGCTGCGGGGCCGGGTTTTCGTCGGAAATGCACGTCCGCGATTTGATTGAAGTGCAACAACAACTTGGTTTTAACTACGAAATCAAGGGCACCACCGAACATTACCAATGGATTTGCCCGCCGTGCCGCCGCGCTCTGTTTGTGCTGGCGCAAGGCCGCCTCTGGCAAGCCGAAACAGTTAGCCTGGAAACGGGTTCGCAATACGGCAATACCGCCATTGGTCAAGGCCCGCTCGGCGCAGAAGACCAAAGGAACTTTCATCCATAAATAATATGTCCAATTTACCCAATGAATTACCCGGCATCGCCCGACAATTCGGCCCGCATTTGAACTATGCCAGCGGGTTGCGCGTGAAGGCTGGAGTTGAACCCGATAAACTGGTCAAGACCCATTGCTGTTTTTGCGGCCAGCAGTGTGGCATTCAGTTAAAAGTGAAGGCCAATGAGGTTATCGGTTTCGAGCCGTGGGAAGAATTCCCCTTTAATCGCGGGATGCTCTGCCCCAAAGGTGTCAAGCGTTACCTGCAAGGCGCGCATCCTGACCGCTTGCTCCACGCTTACCAACGCGACCCGCATTCACCCGGCGGTTTTCGCGTCATGGCTTACGACGAAGCCATAACGCGCGTAGCAACGGAAATCGAACGCATTCAAACAACTCACAGCCCGGACGCCTTCGCCATTCTGAGCGGCGCAAGTCTCACGATTGAAAAATCTTACCTGATGGGCAAATTCGCCCGTAAGTGCCTGAAAACAGCAAATATAGACTACAACGGGCGGCTCTGCATGGTAAGCGCGGCGGCGGGCAACAAAAAAGCCTTTGGCATTGACCGCGCCGCCAACCCCTGGGCCGATATGCTTAAATCCGAAGTCATCTGGATTAGCGGGGCTAACGTCGCCGAATGCGCCCCGATTACTACCAACTATGTCTGGCAAGCCCGCGAACACGGCGCGAAAATAATTGTCGTGGACCCGCGCATCACGCCCATTGCGCGCACCTGCGACCTCTTTCTGCCGGTCAAACCGGGCCGCGATGTTGCGCTTTTCAACGGCATCCTCCACCTGATGATTGAGAACGACTGGCTTGACCACGATTTCATTGAAAACCACACCGCCGGCTTCGACGCGCTTGCGGAGCACGTTCAACAATGGACGCCGCAACAGACCGCGCAAGTAACCGGCATCAACGAACGCTCCATTCGCCGCGCCGCCGAAATGTGGGGGCAAGCCAAATCCAGTTTTCTCTTGCACGCGCGGGGCATTGAGCATCATTCGCACGGCGTACAGAATGTGTTGGGGGCCATCAATATCGTGCTGGCCTCGGGCCGCATCGGGCGTGACGGTTGCGGTTACGCCACCATTACCGGCCAGGGTAACGGTCAGGGCGGGCGCGAACACGGCCAAAAGTGTGACCAATTGCCCGGCGCGCGCGACATCTCCAACCCCGAACACCGCGCTTACATCGCCCAGGTTTGGGACATGGACGAAAAGGATATGCCGGGGCCGGGCGTGGATGCTTACGAGATTTTCCGCAAGATTGACAAAGGCGAAATCAAGGGGTTGCTCTCGCTCTGTTTCAACCCGAAAGTGTCGCTGCCGGACAACGCTTTCGTGACTAAGGCGTTGGAAAAGCTGGAGTTTTATGTGGCGATTGATTTCTTTCTCAACGAAACCGCGCACCACGCCGACATCGTTCTGCCCGGCTCTCTCCACGAGGAAGACGAAGGCATTGTCACGCAAATTGAAGGGCGCGTCATCAAAATCAATAAGGCCGTCGAACCGCCTGGCGAGGCCAAACAGGATTGGCGCATCATTCAGGACATCGCCCGCGCCCTGGGCCGCGAGAGCGGTTTCACCTTCCGCGAACCACGCGAGATGCTGGACGAATTGCGCGTGGCTTCCAAAGGCGGCATTGCCGATTATTCCGGCATCACTTACGAGAAAGTGGAGGCCAACGGCGGCGTCTTTTGGCCCTGCCCGACAGACGACCATCCGGGCACACCGCGCTTGTTTGAGCCAAATTCGTGGAACCCC
>JAYVJN010000145.1:0-4338 GCA_043769325.1 Acidobacteriota bacterium | reverse complement strand
TGGATAAACTCAATCGCGCCGATGTCCACGCCGCGCGTCGGTTGCGAGACGAGCAACAATTTGGGCGGCAAATCGAACTCGCGCCCGACGATTAGCTTTTGCTGGTTGCCGCCGGACAAAGATTTGGCCGGCAGCGCGGCGTTGGGCGGGCGCACGTCGAAGTCGCGGATGAGCCGTTCGACGCGCTCTTGAATCGCCTTATTATCAAGAAACACGCCCGCCGAGGCTGGTTTACGATAATGCACGCCGAGGATGGAATTTTCCGCTAAATCCGAATCCAAAAGCAGCCCACGCCGGTGACGGTCTTCGGGGATGTGGGCGATGCCGAGGTCTTTGCGTTGGCGGGCGTTCATTTTGGTTATGTCCTTGTCGCCAAACGAAATAGAGCCGCCCGCCAGACGCGCCGGCGGCGTCAGCCCCGCGATGGCTTCGATGAGTTCGGTCTGGCCGTTGCCTTCCACGCCGGCTATCCCGACGATTTCGCCGGAGCGCACGATAAACGAAACGCCGGCCAGACGCGCTTGGCCCTCGATGTCGTCCACGACCAAGCCTTCTACCGCCAGCACGGTTTCGGCGGGTTTGGCGTCGGGTTTATCCACGCGCAACAGCACGTCGCGCCCGACCATCAGACGCGCCAGTTCCGCGGCGTTGGTCTCTTTCGTCGCCACGCGCCCGACCACCGCGCCGTCGCGCATAACGGTCACTTCGTCGGAAATCGCCAGCACTTCATCAAGTTTGTGAGTGATGATGACGATGGTTTTGCCTTGTTCGCGCATCCCGCGCAGGATGGCGAAAAACTCTTCCACCTCTTGCGGCGTCAACACGGCGGTAGGTTCGTCCAGAATCAACAACTTCGCGTCGCGGTAGAGGGCTTTGAGCAACTCCACGCGCTGCTCTTGCCCGACCGAGAGCGTTTCCACCACCGCGTTCGGGTTTATGTCTAACTTAAACTCCGCAGATAACTTACGAATCCGTTCCGCCGCCGCCGGTAAATCCAGCGCGAACGCGCCGCCAGGTTCGGCTCCCAACACGATATTTTCCGCGACGGTCATCGTATCCACCAACATAAAATGCTGATGCACCATGCCGATACCGTGTTTGATGGCATCCTGCGGCGTGCGGATTGAGACGGGCTCGCCGTTGAGCAAAATCTCGCCGCTATCCGCCGTGTAAAAGCCGTAGGCAATCCGCATAATCGTGGATTTGCCCGCGCCGTTCTCGCCCACAATCGCGTGAATCGTGCCGGGTTTGACAATGATGCTCACATTGTTATTAGCAACCACGGAGCCGAAGGTTTTGGTGATATTGCGTAATTCAAGCATGACAAATCAAAAGCCAGGCAAGCGCACAGACGCGCCGGCGGGTTCGGCAAAAGCAAGGTCGTCTTTAGGTAAATCTTTTGGCGTGCGCTCTGTACGCGGGTCATATGAATCAAGCAAAGGTGATTCCTCGCCGAGCCGCCGTTCGCTCATGGCAATATAATCCGGGTTCAGGTCAACGCCAATCCACTGACGCTGCAATAACTTAGCTACGCGGCAAGTCGTTCCGCTGCCAACGAATGGGTCAAGAACTACATCGTTTTCGTTAGAAGAAGCCAAAATTATGCGCTCCATCAAGGCTTCCGGCTTCTGCGTCGGATGTTCTTCGCGTTCCGCGCTGCAATAATGGACGTGCGAAAATTGCCAAACATCGCCCGGATTCGCGCCCGCCATGTTGTTGCGCTTACGAAAATACTTTTGCGGCACGCGCACATTTTCTAAGTTAAACGTAAAATCTGCGCTTTTCGTAAAATAGAGAATATCTTCATGGCGCGGCGAAAAACCGCGTTTGCGCCCCATCCCTTGCGTGTAGTGCCAGGTAATCCAACCATTAAAAAGCAGGTCGAAATCTTCTTCTAACAGACGGAAAAGCGTGGCGATAAAACGCACGCCCATAAAAACATAGAGCGAACCCGTCGGTTTCATTACCCGCGTTGCTTGCGTAAGCCATTGGCGCGTAAAGTCTTCGAGTTCGTGCCAAGCCTGAACATCGCGGTTGTTGCCATAATCTTTGCCCAAATTATAGGGTGGGTCGGCAATCAGCAAATCCACGCCCTCGCTTGGTATTTGACGCATAGTTGAAACCGCGTCGCCACAAATCAGCCGATTGGTTTCCAGTACTTCAAATTCACTCAACTATATGTCCCCGCCATTTTCAGCCGTATATACTGTATATGTAAATCGTAGACCAATACCAATTCCGCATATATGTAATAAAAGGGCAATAACCAATCGTGACCATGTTATGTTAGCTCCGTTGAAGAAATATAAGCTAATGACCCACCTTGAAGCATTAAAGGCTACTGCGACACTAAAACCTATCATCCATAGAATTCCCAATGCGATGCCTACCTGGAGCCTAAACTTTGGCGCAACCCACGCGCCAAAGATGACTACGACACAGGGAATAAAGATTGCGTAACCAGCTATTTCAAGCGTCACTGGTGAAATTGCTGCAAGAGGAGTTTTACCGTCTATTGAAATAAACGAGTCATCGCTAGCTTTGCCAAATATCTGAATAAGTTCGACAATCCAATGAATTGGAAAGGGAACAAGCATGATACACAAAACGCCCACCGGAAGGATGCAAATCCACCGTAGTGCTTGGACAAATATTGAATATGTCGGAAGCTTTTCATCTGCTTCTTCACACGAACCTGTTTTAATGAATTGAATATTGCCTGAAGACGATTCTTTAGGATAGTCAACAAGTGACTCAAGCGGAGTACCGTCAAAAGGACAAAGCTTAATTATGTCACGAAATTCCCGACTGCAAATAGGACAACCTTTCATTCTGATAATCTTTGAGCTGCTGATAACACTACGCTTAAAGCATGATTGTAGATTTCGCCGCGAAAAGCGCACCTCCAAGCCGCTTCAAGGGTTTATAAGCAATTGATGTAAATATGTTGCAAGCACAGTCTTTCAAATCATTTCTACTCACTTCGCCATTGCGTCCACAACCTTGATTTCGCCACTGATGATTTTCTTTTTGGCGGCTTCGACTTCTTGGAGTGTGGCGGGGGCGACTAATTCGGTATTGAATTTGTCCAGTGCGTAGCCGACGCCGTCTTCGGGCAAGCCGTAAATATGGAAACCGCCGATTTTTACGCCGCTTGTTTTGGCTTTGATGGCGTCGGCGATGATTTGATAGACGGCGTTGTCCACGCGCTTGACCATGCTCGTTAATACGTAACCGGGCTTGACGCCGTTTTGGTTGGAATCCACGCCGATGGCGTAGGCTCTGGATTTACCGTCGGCGCCTTTGCCTTTGGCTTCGGCGGCGTCAAAGGCTCCGAGTCCGCTGTTGCCGGCGGCGGCAAAGACCACATCCGCGCCCTGCGCCATTTGCGCCAGCGAAATTTCCTTGCCCTTGCCGGGGTTGTTCCAAGCTGAGTCGTTATTGCCGACGTAACCCTCCAAAATTCTCATGTTCGGGTTAATGGATTTCGCGCCCTGCTTATAGCCTTCGGCGAAACGGTGGATAAGCGGGATGTCCATGCCGCCCAGAAAACCAATCGTGCCGCTTTTGTTGGCGCGGGCGGCAATCATACCCACGAGATACGAGCCTTCGTGTTCTTTGAAGACCAGTGAAGAGACGTTGGGCAAATCGCTAACGCCGTCCACGATGGCGAAATTGATGTTGGGGTAATCCTTCGCCACCGCTTCGATGAGCGGCGTTTGCGCGAAGCCGATGCCAATCACCACGTCGTAACCGCGTTCGGCAAAGGCGCGTAGCGATGGTTCTATCGAAACCGGATTGCCCGGTTCGGTGTCGCGCAAGGTAATCGGCAACGCGGGTTCGTCACAAATTGAACCATCAAGATTTTGGCCCGTCGCCGCGCAATGCGCGCCAGCCCAGGCCGCCGCGTTGAACGAACGGTCATCCTTGCCGCCGATGTCGAAAACGATGCCGACTTTGAGTTTCGTCGGGTCGTCCGCCTGCGCGTAGTTGGGGCGCGGCGCGCACGCGGGCGCGGCCAGCAACGCGATGGCTAAAGTTATTACGAGCAGAAAATTACAGTGTCGCTTCATAACTTTTTGGTGTCTCAGATTATTGAATCACGGTTTTGACCAATTCGGGCGCGGCGATTTGCTCGTCGCCTATCGTCAGGGCCGCCAGAATTTGCGCCGCTGCCTGTTGGCCTTCGGTTTCGTTGCGGGCGTAAATAATTCCGAGCGCGTCGCCCGCGATTGCTTCGTCGCCCAAACGCGCCAACGGGCGATAGCCGACGGCGTGGTCAATTTCATCTTCGACGCGCACACGCCCGCCGCCAATTTCGGCCAAAGCCGTGCCGAT
>JAYVJN010000144.1:0-2639 GCA_043769325.1 Acidobacteriota bacterium | reverse complement strand
TGGTTTACGTTTTGCCTTTGGGCGGCGCGGGGATTTTGCAGTTTAGCCTGATGGATATGCACAATTATTTCATCATGCACTACTTCACTTCGGCTGATTACGCGATTTACTCGCTGGGCGGCTTTACCTTGCCGCTGGTGGGCATTATCGCCACTTCGGTGACGGCTGTTTTGATACCGCAAATCAGTTATTTGCAGTCACGCGATGAAGCCCGCGAGATTTTTTTTACCGCCGCGCGCGCCATGCGTAAACTAGCAGCCTGTTATTTCCCTATTTACGTCTTTTTCCTGGTCATGGGCCATGAAGTGATTCAGGTTCTTTTCACCGAGCGTTACATTGGGACGTGGCCGATTTTGTTGGTCAATATATCGCTCATCCCGTTTCTGGCGATGGTTGGCGATCCGATTATCCGCGCATATGCCGAGCATCGTTTCTTTATGCTCAAGGTGCGGGCGGTGGAAATCGTCCTGATGTTTTTTGCTTTGTGGTGGAGCACTCAACGGTTCGGCATGATGGGAACAATTATTACTGCGGTCGCCTTTTTGATACTTGACCGCATAATTGAAGCCCTTCGCGCCTGGACGATTGTGGGCGTAAAGTTGTCTGACTGGCACTTGTTCAAAGATTGGGTCAAGTTTGCCTTCGCGGCGGCGGTGGCGGGCCTGGTGATATTTATCCTTCACCCCTACGCCCTTTCGTTAGCAGCGTCAGGGTCACATTTCTTTAACCCGGCGCGTATTAATCTCACGCCGCTTTACGCGCTATTGGTGTCCGGCGTTGTTTTTGGCCTTATTTATGTGGCTTTGTTGGTTTTATTGGGCGCGTTGACACCAAAGGAAATTGCCTCTGCGCAGGCAATTTGGAGGCGCGTTAAATCTTTGTGGCGCGGCGAACCTATTCTTAAAGAACCTTTAGCCGGAAAGTAAAGTATCTCGAAAATGTGCGGAATCGCTGGATTTATTAATTACAAAACAGGCTACAAAGCCTACGAACGGGCAACGGTCTTGGACGAGATGTGCCGCGCCATGATTCATCGCGGGCCGGATGACCAGGGCGTTTTTCTCAATGACACGGCGGCGTTGGGGATGCGCCGTTTGTCCATTATTGATGTAGCTGGCGGGCATCAGCCTTTGAGTGGCTGCAATCCGTTAGTTTCCGTCGTTTTCAACGGAGAAATCTATAATTTCCCAGAGTTGCGGCAGAAGTTAAGCGCTCAGGGCCACCGCTTTCACACGCATTCCGACACCGAAACGATTCCCCACGCCTACGAAGAATACGGTGTGGATTGCCCGCGTCATTTACGCGGAATGTTCGCCTTTGCGCTGTGGGATGAACAACGCCGCCAACTATTTCTGGCGCGTGACCGCGTGGGCAAAAAGCCGCTCTATTACACGACCACCCCTGAAGGCTCATTCGCGTTCGCTTCCGAACTAAAATCGCTGTTGGCGCATCCCGAAGTGCGGCGCGAAATCAACCCCGAAGCGTTAGACGCTTATCTCTCTTTCGGTTACGTTCCCGACCCGCTCTCCATTTTTCAAGGCGTGTATAAACTCGCGCCAGGCCATCGTTTATTACTAACCGACGCCGGCCCGCAAGTAGAGCCTTACTGGGATTTTAACTATCAGCCGGACGACCCGCCGCGCACCATTGCCAGCTACACGGAAGAACTGCGCGCTTTGCTGGAAGAAGCCGTGCGCGTCAGGCTTATTTCCGATGTGCCTTTGGGGGCGTTCCTTTCCGGCGGCGTGGATTCTTCGGCCATCGTCGGTTTAATGACGCGCATCACCAATCGTCCGGTCAAGACTTTCACCATTGGTTTCGCCGAAGAACCTTACAATGAACTGGCCCCGGCGCGGCAAATGGCGCAACACTTCGGCACGGAACACAGCGAATTATTGCTTGACCCGCAAGCCTGTGACATCGCCGAGGAATTAGCCTGGCATTGCGACGAACCATTCGCGGATTCTTCGGCGATTCCCACCTATCTGGTCTCTAAACTGGCCCGCGAACACGTTAAGGTAGCCTTATCCGGCGACGGCGGCGACGAACTCTTTGCCGGTTACTCGCGCTATTTGCCGCAAAAATGGCGCAGTAACTGGACTTCGCTGCCGCGCTCTTTGCGCGAAGGTTTCTTACAGCGCGTCAGCCGCCGTCTGCCGCACGGCTTTTGGGGCCGTAACTATTTCCACGATGTCGCTTTCGGCTGGCTGGAGCGCTACATCGAAAACATTTCCACCTTTACACGGCTGGCAAAAACCTCGCTTTACTCCGCTGATTTCCGCGCCCGGATGCCGGATTTAGGCGTCTGGCCGGCGCGTTACCGCGAGTACGCGATGCGCGCGCAAACGGGCGAAGAAACCGATTCTCTGACCTACCTGGACGGCAAAACTTACCTGCCGGGCGACATTTTGACCAAAATTGACCGCATGAGCATGGCCGTCAGTTTGGAGGTGCGCGCGCCTTTGCTCGACCACGAGTTAATTGATTTTGTCACCCGTATCCCGGCTAGCATGAAACTTTATGAAGGCCAGGCCAAATACATCTTCAAGCGGGCCGTCGCGGATTTAGTGCCGCCGGAAATTCTTAACCGCCCCAAGCAGGGTTTCGCCGTGCCGCTTGACAGTTGGCTGCGCGGGCAA
>JAYVJN010000143.1:0-8043 GCA_043769325.1 Acidobacteriota bacterium | reverse complement strand
TGACCGCCGGTGGGGTTGACTCGTAGCGGCAACGGCGGTCAGAGACCGCCTCTAAACGGGTTGATTTATTTTCTTTGCGTTACTAAGGTAGCTCTACATATGAAAAAAACACCTCCGCGTGCTTTGCAGAATTACGCGACAATTTACCTTTAGACAAGCGCAGAGTCGAGTTGCTGGCCGCTCTTTTAATCGCTCTGTTGCAACAAAACACTTGTAATAAGACCGCAACGCGGCAGTGGGCAGTTAAGAAGCCGCGTTGCGCTAATTCGGCCAGAACCGCCGCCGCCGCCGAAGTCTGCGCATAAGGCTTTCCGGCTTGCGTCGCCAGTAGCAACAGCTATCTTTTTCTACTGCCTGCTGCCGACTGGCTTCGAAGCGGATAGAAAAGGCCGAAAATTCGTGAAAATCCACCTGAGAATTGCCGGGTTAATCTATTTGTCGCCGATTACTTGTCAGCTTGAATTGGTATTTTCCGTCAAAGGCTTTCTGTCGGTGCACGAGAAATGGAACAATAAAAATTACCGCCCGTCAGCGAAATCCATCCAACTCAACAAAACTATCCAAAATCTCCAAGATATTACCACTAGAAAACGCTTAGTCGGCGCATCCGGCACAACTTTTTCGTAGATTTGACCCGCCAAAACGCCTCTGGCATAGCGGTTGCGCTAATACCATTGAGAAGTGCGACGGACGCCGCGAGAGTGTTCCGTAAATGGTACAAGTGATGCTGGCGCAAGAGCTTACCGGCACGGTACGGCTGTCTGTAAAAGGCGGTCGTGTATTTCTCACCCAGCCAACGGGGGGCGTTGGCGTGAACCAATTTAAGGAGTAGAAATGAGAGATAAGGATTTCCCGAACCGCTTTCTGCGGTTATCCCTCTGGTTAGGGATAGTGACACTCTGCGCAACATTCGCCGGCGCGCAGGTGACAACCGGAAGCTTACAGGGCGTGGTGCGCGACAGCAATAACGCTGTTCTGGTTGGCGCAACGGTAAAGATTACCAATGCCGCAACGGGCTTCGTGCGCGAAACCACGACCAATAGTGAAGGCTACTACCGCGTCACGAATTTATTGCCCGGCGATGATTACCTGGTAGAAGTCGCCGCCAACGGCTACGAAAACGCCAAACGCGAAAAAGTGGCGGTGCGTCTGGCTTCGGAAAATAGCCTTGACCTGGCGCTTGGCGTCAAAGGCGTAGCGGAAAACGTCACGATTACAGGCGGCGAACAAGCGTTGATACAATCCACGCAGAGCCAGCTTTCGGCTTCGTTTTCGCCCACACAATTGCAGCAACTACCGCTTAACGGCGCGGGCATAGACACGCTGGCATTACTTGTGCCGGGCGTTGTGCCGCCGGGCGGGGCGGCTTTCTCGAACGGCGTCGGCATCTCGGCCAACGGCAATCGCGGGCGTTCCAACAACTTCCAGATTGACGGTCAGGACAACAACGATAACTCCATCGCGGGGCCGAGTCTGACGCTGACCAATACCGAAGCGGTGGGCGAATTACAGGTTATCACCAATTCGTTTTCCGCCGAGTTTGGCCGCAATTCCGGCGCGCAGGTCAACACCATCACCCGCGCCGGCACGAACGAATTTCACGGCAGTTTGTTTGCCTTTCACAATAATTCCTCGTTGACGGCGTTGACCAATCTGCAAAAAGTGAACGCCAACAGCTTTCGCTTTTTGTCCAACAACGGCTTTTCCGCGTTCAACGGACTGACGGGGCGCAATGGTGTTGACCCCTTCCGCAATAACCGCTTCGGCGGCGCGGTGGGCGGCCCTCTGAAAAAGAATAAAGCCTTCTTTTTTGTCACCTACCAGGGCAATTACGCCACCGGCGAAACCGCCATCAACGGTCTTGGCGGAGGCGGCTACACTTTTGACCGCAACAGCGCATTGCTGGCGCGGCAACTCTTCTCTAATCCGGCGACGGCGGCTTTGGTTTCACCGGCCATCGGCGGCGGGCCGGCTTTCGTGCAAGGCGTGGGCCAATTATTCGTTGCGCCGGCAGTCACCGACCTGAACGGCGACGGCGTGCCAGACAGCTTTAATTTCGGGCCGGGCAATCCTTTTGGCAATCCCGTCACCGCCAACCGTTTGAACCCCAGCCTGTTTGTGCGCGACAGCGGAGGCAACCTGCGGACACTATTCACAGGTGAGCCGGTGCGCGTCATAAAGGCAGACAACAGCACGGATGAATTAATCACCCGCGAAGACATAAACCTGACGGATAAAGACATTATCAGCGTCCGTTACATCTACAACAACGCGCGTTTCCCGTTGGCGGCGGGCCGTTTTCTGGCGGGCGCGACGTTTGATATTCCTTCGACTAACAACAACCTCGGCACGACTTACACGCGCACGATTACGTCGCGCTTGGTCAATGAAGCGCGGTTCAACTATTCGCTGCTCAATGTCAGTTTTGGCGACCCAAACGGCACTTTGCCAGGGCCGGGCATCACTTTTAGCGGGCAACGGGATGAATCGTTCGCTTTCAGCAGCCAGGCATTTGGTACGCAGAACAACTTGCCGCAAAGCCGTCGCGTGGGAGTTTACCAACTGCAAGACACAATTTCGACAACATTGGGCAATCACGCCGTCAAATTTGGCGCAGATGTGCGTTTTCAAAAAACGCGCAACTTCTTTTTGCCTAATTTCTTGGGAACTTACACTTTTCGCGGCAGTTCCCTGAGTGGAACCGTTCCCGCCAACACCTTCTATGACGCTGACGGCAACGCCCGCACCGGCTTGGCAGCCCACGCTTTTGAGAATTTCTTGCTCAATCGCCCGCGTGACATCAATTTCGCCGTGGGCAATCCGCGTACTCGTATTAACCAAAACGACTACTTTTTCTTCGCGCAAGATGATTGGCGCGTTCGTCCCAATCTGACGCTCAATCTCGGTCTGCGTTACGAACTGTCAACCCAACCTCTGAACGGTTTGATTGACACTGTAAATGCGCGTGAAGCTGATGCTTCAACCTCCATCTTCGGCGCGACTTTCCCGTTGGCAACCCGCACCGCCAACAATTTGCCGTTGGATAAAAACAACTTCGGCCCGCGCGTCGGCTTTGCCTGGTCGCCCAATTTCAAGGCTTTGGGCGAACGCTTCACCGGCGGGCGCACGGTTTTGCGCGGCGGTTTCGGCATCTCGTATGACCCGGGCTTTTACAACATCGTGCTCAACACCGTTACGGCTGCGCCCTTCGTCGGGGCTGGCACAGTGCGGCAAAACAACCCCGATTTGGCGGGAACATTGGGCATTCCGTTCATCCCGAACACCACCGCCCAATTGTTGACCACGCCGGGCACCAACGGCGGCGACCCGCGTTTGTTTAATCAAACCCGTGTGGCCGACGACTTCCGCAACCCTTACACGATTGCCTATAACTTCGGCCTTCAGCAAGAGTTAGGGAAAAATACAGTGCTGGAGGTGCGTTATGTCGGTTCGCGCATCGTCGGGCAATTCCAGACTATCAACGGCAATCCCAACGTGCAGTTTCTCAATCGCGGCGCGCAGTGTCTCGGTTTAGCGAACGGCGCGTTTTCCAACGGCATCGTCGTCGGAACGCCGGCGGCAAGCGCGGCGGCGGCGTGCAACGGTTCAGGCTTCAACAACCGCGCCGGCACTAACGGCAACGGGCGCGTTGACCCCAATTTCGGCGTCGTCCGCACGCGCCTGAATGGGGCCAGCGCAACTTACAACGGCTTGCAAACGCGCTTTGACACGCGCTTTAGCAATGTCTTCCTCAACGCTAACTACACCTGGAGCAAAGCCATAGACAATTCTTCGGAAATCTTCGGCACCGGCGGCGGGGGCGGCCAGGATGTGGCGGTCAGCCAAAATCCGTTCGACATCACCAATGGCGAACGCGGCTTATCGGCCTTTCATCAGGCGCACACCTTTACCGCTAATTTCTCTTACGAATTGCCCTTTGCCAAAGAGCAGAAAGGCTTTATCGGGCGTCTTTTGGGCGGCTATCAGCTCACCGGCTTTGTGACGTTGGGGTCAGGCCGGCCCTATACGGCGCAGCAACTCTTCGGCAACTACGACACGGGTTTTGAAGGCGCGTTCCTCGGCGGTATCAGTTCTTTGCGGCCTTTCGTCGGCAACCCCAACGCGCCCAACGGCACTATCGCTTTTGGCGCGTCGGCGGCGGCTAACCTGCTTGGCGACACGCGGGCCAACTCCGGGCAGTTCATCGTTTACAACACGCTTTCGCCAGGTTCGGCGGGTGTCATTGTTTCGTCAACTCAGGCATTGCAACAGTCTCGTTTGATTTACAACGACTTCGGCTTGCTGGCGAACGGCGTGCCCATTGGCAACGCCGAAGCCTTTAACCTGTTCAGGACGCCCTACGGCAACCTGGGCCGTAATTCGTTGCTGGGCGACGCGACTTACAACACCAATCTGGCCCTTTTCAAAACCACCAGATTGACCGAAAGAACCAAACTTGAGTTTCGCGCCGAAGCTACTAACTTACTGAACACGCGCAACTTCGGCGTCCCGACGGTCTTCACGGAATTCGCCTACACCGCGATTAGCGGCACGCGCGGTTTCGTCGGGCCGTTCCAAAACCCCGGCTTTAACGCCGGTCAAAGCCGTAACATTCGCCTCGGTTTGAGATTTATTTTCTAATTGAAGGCGCAGAAAACGAAATGCCGGCGTTAGCTTATAACGCCGGCATTTTGCCTGGCAGCGGAAGGTGTAATTGAAAGTGCGACTCAGCTCGGTTTTTGCGGCTTTGCCGCCCTACCGTGCGGTTAGGTTCTACCTAACCGGAGCGTGTTCTCTATGGCTCTGCGGCTCTGCCGCCGTTTTTACGAATGATGTCTATACTCAACACGGGCACAATCGGAGAAACAGGTCAGTACCCGAAGCGGTAGCGATGGGGTTGTCTTAACGCCACCATTCACTTCAGTTGCGACCCGGGCGCTACCGCTTCCGATACTGACTTGTGGCGTCTCTCAATACTCTAATTGTACCCGTGCGAAGTATAGCGCTTGCGCCGAAAGCGGCGGCGTAGCCGCAGAAGTCAAGGGGTGGCCTGACGGTGAGGCACAGCCTCACCGCACGGTAGGGCGGCAAAGCCGCAGATGAGTCGCACTTTCAATTACACCCTTTACTGCCTACTTAATGACTTTATTTTACTTTGGCGTCACGGATGAGATAGAGGTCGTCAATGTCGCGTCCGGCTTCGTAAACCAATTGTTTGCCGTCCGGCGCGAGAGCGAAGCGGAATATATTTTGCCCATCCAGTTTAGTAATTTGTTGGGGCGGGCCGCCGGCCAGAGGTTGACGCCAGAGTTGCATGGTTAATTTCTCGTCAGCCGTAATGAACAGCAGACTTTCACCGTCTTGGCTCCAACGCACGGAAGGGCCGTTAAGACTGGCGCGTTTGTCGAACTGTTTGACGAACTTGTGGTCTTGGGTCGAGATTATGGAGAGTTTTAGGGCGTTGTTTTCTGGTTGCAAAGCGTTGCCCGCAATAAATCTGCCGTCCGGGGAAACTGCCGGCATGGAGAAAAAGGTTTGCGTCAGTTGCTGCGCGGGGCCGCCGTTGATGCTCACGCGCCAAAGCGTGGGACGGTCATTGTATTGTGAAGTGTAGTAAACCCATTGTCCATCGGGCGTAGTGGTTGGCATCTCGTCGCCGACTCCGCTGGTCAAACGCAGCGGATTCTTGCCATCGGCATCCATGCGCCAGAGATTGCGGCCCTCCGCGCGGTGCGCCGCGAAAACGATATAACGCCCATCGGGTGTCGTCGTCGGGTGATACTCCAGGCCCGCGTCGGTGGTAATCTGGCGCGGGTCGCTGCCATCAGCATTCATCGTCCATAAATCGGTCAAGCCGTTGGCGTTTGAGCCATAGAGCAAGCGTCCGTCGGGCGTCCAATTCATGCCTAAACGGGGGCCGTAATTATCGCCGGAACCATGTGTTATGCGTTTGGCAGGCATTTTGTCAGCGTCAGTGGTGGCCCAGAAATTAGCGTTGCGAATCCACTGCACGGCAATCATCGTGTGAGAATCGGCGGTCATGGCCAGGCCATAAAACCCATTGATGCCGGTGGTGACGCGCCGCGCCGCGCCATTCGGGTAAGCCAGCAACCAAATCTGGTCGGGCATGGTTTCGGAGTCTTCTTCCCAAGCCGTGACCAGCAAACCGCTGCCATCGCCCAGCCAGGCGGTCTGCCCGACCCAACTCCAATGTTTCGCGGTAAACGGCCTCTCCGCGCCGTCCGCGACATTGATGATGACCGCGCTCATATACAAATTTGTCGGGCTGGAAAAAGTAGCGGCGCAAGAAATGACCTTGCCGTCGGGCGACCAGGCGGGGCCGGCTGGCGCGAAGGCGTCACGCGCGGGCCGGACGTTGAGTTTTCGCGCATCGTTGCCGTCAGCCTGGGCAATCATCAAGGCCGATTCGCGCTCTTTGGGAAACCCGCGAATAAAGGCGAACTGTTTGCCGTCCGGCGAAAAGCTTATGGGGCTGTCAACATCGCGCAGAACCTGGCGCGGCGCGCCGCCGAGTGTGGGCGTTTGGTAAAGCACCGCTTCAGGGCTGTTTTTTTGATAGGTAACGTAATAAAGCTGGGAATTATCCGGCGAAAAGGTCACGCCGGCGTAACTAACTTCGCTGGCCGGAACAATTGTAATGGCGGTTGTCGCTTTAACCTGGCGCAAAAATAAGGTTTGCTTTTCGCCTTCGGCCACCGCATATGCCACATAATTGCCGTCGGGCGAGAGCGCGAAGCGGCGCGTATTGCCATTGTCAGTCAATTTCGTGATGGCAAATTGCTGAAACGCGGCGTTTGCTTGCGGCGGGGCCGAGAAAAGGTGTAAACGCTTTGCGCCCAGCCATAACGCGCCGGCGCAGAAGGTGACTGCGAGAGCCGCGAAAGCGAAGCGCGGCCACTTTCGGGCGGCGGTTGGCGCGGTTTGGTGATTGGGGCTTTCGCTGATTTCTTCGGCGACGATGTGAGTGCGCGTATGCTGTTCGATGAGCAAAAGGCCGTCTTCGGCGGGCGTAAATTCGCGCACGGGCGCGGTAAAACGATAGCCGCGACGTGGAACGGTCTCAATAAATTGTCCGCCGTTAGAGTCTGTGCCGAGGGCTTTTCGCAACGTGAACACATTTTGCGCGAGCGTTGCCTCTTCGACAAACGTATCGGGCCAGACTTCGTTGAGCAGCGTCTCTTTTTCGACGATGTGGCCCCGATAACGCACTAACACGAGCAAGGTGTCGAAAGCTTTCGGCGTCAGGCTAATCAGTTCGGTGGCGCGCCACAAACATTTTTCGTTGGGGTCTAACTGGAAATCCCCGAACGCATAACTGAGCTTATCTTGTGTCTCTAACATGGTTTACCGTGATTTGAAGAAATTTGCAGAACTATTTGAGGAGCATTTGAGAACTGTTTCAAGACTTCTCAAAGGCTTCCGCGTAAACTCAAATACAGCCGCTTTGGGTGTCGGGTCTGCAAGCTTTAATAAAGCGTAAAATTGGTTGCCGCCAATACGCGATTAGATGCTTTTTTTGCAGCAAAGATGCCTCGCCACCAAAGCGGCTCAACAAATTTATGCGAACCCGCCGAACTTCGATTACCATTGAAACGCATCAAGTGTGGATTGCGCGGATGTCGCCCGCAGTCGCCCGCGCCTGGTGTTGCGCTTGTAACCGCGCGGCGGGCCTGGTGGCTTTGCCCTACGCCGCGCTTTTGTCGGGCCGGACGCTGCCCGAAGTAAGTGAACAAGTGGAACGCGGCGAACTGCACTCGCAAAATGGGCCGGACGGCATCCGGTTCGTTTGCCTTAATTCATTGATACAAAGTGAATTGTGGCATAGTAAGCAAAATACTGAGTGGAGTCCTTAGTTTGATAACGACATTGAAACAGCGTAATTTTGAAAAGAATTAGCCACAGAGTTCACCGAGAACACAGAGAGTAAATGATTGCGTTTTTGTTCTCTCTGTGAACTCTGTGTCCTCTGTGGCAAAGTTCTGTTCCGGTCAGATACTATTTGTTAATGTCGTTATCAAAGTT
>JAYVJN010000142.1:0-4266 GCA_043769325.1 Acidobacteriota bacterium | reverse complement strand
AAATGTCTCCTTTTCGGTTGTACTCAAAGGCAAATAAATATCTACAAAACCACTCAGCAAATGTCGTTCTGTTTCCGTCAACTTCAGCCCCACCATGAGGTTCAGGCACGCGGCTTTGACAATCGGGCGTTCGGCGGGCGCGATACGCATTTTCGCCATCAGCGCGGCGGCTACCGGATTCTCGTGGGCCACGAAGTCGCGCCAGTGGAGTTGGTTCAATTGTACCACGCGATAGCGAAACTCTAACGCCGCATGGTCGGGAAATTCTACGCGATAGACGCCTTGGTGCGGGCGTTTGGGCTTGTTGCCATACAACACGGCGATTGAATAGACGGGCCAGCCGGTTTACCGGTGCAAGTCGGCGGCGTAGAAAAATTGGCGTTGCTGAAAGGCTTTCTCGTTGCGAATGTCACCCTGATTTTCCAAATGAACTAAGAAACAGACTTCGCGCCCCTTGAAATTGGCTTTGGCGATGATGTCGGCGGTGCGGCGTTCGCCCGTAACCAATTCCGTAAAGTATTCTTTGTCAGGGAATTCCAGCGTCGTCGCGTCCAAGTATTCCAGCGTTCGGGGGAAAAACAAGGCTAGAAACTCGACGAAAAATGTCTTGAGCAACTCCTTGAATAATTGGTCGCTGTCAATCATAACTTGCCCAGAGCTTGCGCCAAATCTGCCAGCAAATCTTCTATGGCTTCGATGCCAATGGACAAACGTATCGTCGCTGTTGAAATGCCGGCAGCGCGGAGTTGTTCGTCGGTAAAGCCGAAGTGTGACGAATAAAGCGGATAACTCGCCAAAGATTCCACCCCGCCGAGACTTGGCGCGTTGCTGATTAGTTGCAGGGCGTCGAAAAATCTTTCCGCTTCCGCTTCGCCGCCCTTAATGTCGAACGCCACGATGCCGCCGCAACCGTCGGGCATTTGCCTTTTTGCCAAAGCATGGTCGGGATTGTCCGGCAAGCCAGGGTAATAAACCCGCGCCACTTGCGGATGCGTCTGCAAAAACTCTGCCACTCGTTGCGCGTTGGCGCACGAGGCCCGCACGCGCAACGACAGAGTTTTCATGCCCCGCGTCAATAAATAGGCCGCCGACGGGTCAAGCGTCGTGCCGATTTGCCTGGCGACGGCGCGGACTTTCCCGACAAATTCGCGGTCTCCGGCGATTGCGCCCGCCGTCAAATCGGTGTGGCCGCCGAGATATTTCGTCGCGCTGTGCATGACGCCGTCAACACCAAATTTTATCGGTTGTTGCAGCGCGGGCGAGGCGAAAGTGTTGTCAATAATGGAGAAAACGCCCGCCGCACGCGCCGCTTCCGCCGCCATCGTCAAATCCACCAGACGATTCAAAGGGTTCGCCGGCGATTCAAACCAGAAGACTTTGCTGCGTTCCGTGACGATTTCGGGCAGGTTTGGAATGTCGTCAATGCCGATAAACCGCGCCGTGACGCCGTAACGCGCCAAGAAATGCGACGCGATTTTCAACGTCCCGCCGTAAATCGAATCCGGCAGAATGATTTCGTCGCCCGCTTCGCACAAAGCCGCCAGAGCGCAAAACGTGGCCGCCGAACCCGAAGAGACGACGACGCAATCCTCCGCGCCTTCCAACGCAGTGATGGCCCGTTCCGCTTCGGTGACGGTTGGATTGGCGTAACGCGAGTAGAAAAACTCGTCCGGCAACTCGCCTTTGGCGTAACGCCGCATCTCGTCAAAGGTGGCAAAGCCGTAAGACGACGAATGATGCACCGGCGCAACCACCGCGCCGTGCGGGTTCAAATTCTGATGTTTGTCCATAATAAATTGCTGCAACTTCCCAAGCCCGCGATTTTATACTAAATTGGCCTTAGCTCAAATCTGTTCGCAAATTACTTGGGAGGCATCAATGAAACGTCTGTTCCGGCTGGTTATCGCCGCGCTTTTGGTCAATTCATTCTTTATCAACACTTCTGCTCAAACTAAGTCGCTGTTGGGTTTCACCCGCGAGGGCGCGGAACGCCAACGCGCACTCGAAACGAGGTTCGACGCGGTTCTCAAACGCGAAAATCTGCACACATGGATGAAGCGTCTGTCGGCGCATCCGCATCACGTCGGTTCGCGGTATGGCAAAGAAAACGCGGAGTTTATGGCGGCGCAGTTCCGTTTGTGGGGCTATCAGACCGAAATCGAACGCTACGACGTGCTGTTCCCGACGCCCAAAACGCGCCTCTTGGAAATGACTGCGCCGGAGAAGTTTACCGCCAAACTCGCCGAACCCGCGCTCAAAGAAGACGCCACCTCGGGCCAGGCCGACGAGCAACTGCCCGTCTATAACGCCTATTCCACCGACGGCGACGTAACCGGCCCGTTGGTTTATGTAAACTACGGCATTCCCAGAGATTACGAGGAATTGGAACGGCGCGGCATTGATGTGAAAGGCAAAATCGTGATTGCGCGTTACGGCGGTTCATGGCGCGGCATCAAGCCGAAAGTGGCGGCGGAGCATGGCGCGATTGGCTGCCTCATCTATTCCGACCCGCGTGACGACGGTTATTTTCAGGGCGACGTTTACCCGAAAGGCGCGTACCGCATGGAATACGGGGCGCAACGCGGTTCCGTCGCGGATATGCCTCTGTTCCCCGGCGACCCTTTGACGCCGGGCGTGGGCGCGACCAAAGACGCCAAGCGTTTGGCCTTGAAAGACGCGCCGACCATCACGAAAATCCCTGTCATGCCAATTAGTTACGCCGACGCGCTGCCGCTTTTGAAAGCGTTGGGCGGCCCCGTTGCGCCGGAATCCTGGCGCGGCGCGTTGCCCTTGACCTATCACTTGGGCGCGGGGCCGGCGGTTGTGCATTTGAAACTCGCCTTTAATTGGGACATCAAGCCCGCCTACAACGTCATTGCCAAAATGCCCGGCGCGGAACGCCCCGACCAATGGATAATTCGCGGCAACCACCACGACGCTTGGGTGAATGGCGCGGACGATCCCGTCAGCGGCATGGTGGCCTTGATGGAAGAGGCGCGGGGCGTGGCAGAAATGGCGAAACAGGGCTGGAAACCCAAACGCACCATCGTTTACGCCGCTTGGGACGCGGAAGAGCCGGGCTTACTTGGTTCCACCGAATGGGCCGAAGACCACGCCGTCGAGTTGCGCCAAAAGGCCGCCGTTTATATCAATTCCGACTCCAACGGGCGCGGCTTTCTCGGCGTCGGCGGTTCGCACACGCTGGAAAGATTCGTCAACGAAACGGCCCGCGATGTGACCGACCCGCAGAAAAAAATCTCCGTCTGGGAACGCCTCCGCGCCCTGAATCTGGTCAACGGTTCGCCCGAAACCCGCGAAGAGGCCCGCAGCCGCCCCGATTTACGCATCAGCGCGTTGGGTTCTGGTTCGGATTTCACGCCCTTTCTGCAACATTTGGGCATCGCTTCGCTGGATTTGGGTTATGGCGGCGAGGACGGCGGCGGTTCGTATCACTCAATTTACGATTCGTTTGACCACTACACGCGCTTCGGCGACCCGAATTTTGACTACGGCATTGCCCTGGCGCAGACCGCCGGACGCATGACCATGCGTTTGGCCGGCGCGGATGTTTTGCCGTTTGAATTCAACAACTTCACTGATACTGTCAACCGTTACGCCCGCGAAGTCACGCGCCTCACGGACACCATGCGCGACGAAACGAAGACGCGCAACGCCCTCCTGCGCGACGGCACCTGGGCCGCCACGCTCGACCCGCAGAAGACCTATATCTTGCCAAAGCCCGAAGCCGATGTGCCTGTATTGGACTTTGCGCCTTTGAACAAAGCTCTGACCCGTCTGCAAGAGAGTTCGCGCAGCTACGACGCGGCGTTACAAGCGGGCCGCGTTTTGTCGCCGGACGCGCAAAAAGAGTTAGACAAAATTCTCTACCAGAGCGAACGCGCCATGACCCGCGAGGCCGGTCTGCCACGCCGTTCGTGGTTCAAACACGCGATTTACGCCCCCGGTTTCTACACCGGATACGGCGTCAAGACTCTGCCCGGCGCGCGCGAAGCCATTGAGCAGCGCAATTGGACGGAAGCGACGGAGCAAATCACTCTCATCGCCGCCACACTCGAACGCTTGGCCGGCGAGATTGACCGCGCCGCGCAACTGTTGGGCAAGTAAAGAAATAATCTGCGGAACACGCGAAAAGACGCAGAAAAGAATCTCATGTTACGCAGCCGTGATGTTTGATGTCCGCTTGACAACTGTTTTGTGCCGGAGGCACGGTGGAAATTAGCCGGTGGTGGAGCGTCCGCGCAACCA
>JAYVJN010000141.1:0-2875 GCA_043769325.1 Acidobacteriota bacterium | reverse complement strand
GGCGCAATATGCCGGACAGACCGCGCCGCCGGTAATAAACGCGCCATTCGTAAACGTCGGCTTGCTCGGCGGGCATCGCGTGGGCCAGACCTTTACGGCAGAAACGGACAATTTGAGCGGTATCTGGCTGCACACGACGCGCACATCTGCCGCGCCCAATACGCCGTTAGTCTTGCATTTGGCCTCGCCGCCTTTGCTGCCGTTGTCACCTGTTTGGGTTCAACTGCGGTGGGCCTTGATTGTGCTATTGGGTGCGGTGTTGCTGCGGCAAGTATGGCGCAACCGGCACACTGAACGCGAGTTGTGGCTTTATTTAGCTGTCTTTGGTGGTGCTATAATCGCTTTCCAGAACTGGCTCAAAATCGTGGTCAACGAAGGTTATGCCGTGCCGATGATTTTCCAGTTTGTGGTCGTGTTTCATTATTTCAGTTGGTATGTTTTCACGTTTGACAAGATGCGCGTGTGGGCGGGTTTGGCGCAACCGCCGGCGCGTAATGGCTTTGATTCTTGGTTGGCGCGGTTGCGTGTGCCTACACAGTTCGCCGGCGCGGTGGCGTTGATGAGTTTAATCGCGGCGGGTGGCGTGGCCTGGCACTATTTGGGCAACGGCCCGACGGCTTTGCGGTTCGGTTTCGATTACAGCTATTTTCTTTATATACTTGTCTTTCACGTCACCTTCAGCTTTCAGCCAAAAGTTTAATCCGCAAATTACCTATTTCAACAAAACGCCTTGTTTGAAACGCAATTTGATATTTTTCAATTGGGCGAAGTCTTTGGTGGGGTCGCCCGGCAAGACGATAAAACTCGCCTCGTAGCCTTCCTTCAGAAAACCTAATTTACGCTTAGGGAAAATGGTTTGCGGCGTATCTTCGACCCAGATTTTTAGCATTTCCAGGTTAGAAAAAACTCCGAGCTTTTGCAGATAAAAAACATCATCAACCGGTGTGTTGCCGTATCTGTCTGAGCCGAAAGCAAGCTTGGCTTTTAATTTTCGCAGCAGCCGGAGATTTTGCAGGCGAACTTTATCCGTGCGGGCTTGGTCAGCCTGGTTGTAATCGGCGCTTTTCGGGTCAAACGAACTGTAAGCGACAGGCGCGAGGATGTTGGGGACTTTGCGCCGCACAAGTTCTTTGACATCGCTTTCGGTCAATACATATCTGTTTGGGTTGTCGTTTCCGCCGATATAGTAGCCGATAAGGTGCGCCATTTCGTCAACTCCAGCTTTGAGCGCGACCCGAAAATCGGCCAGGGTGTCAACGTGGGCCGAAACGCGTAAACCTGCGGCGTGGGCCTTTTGCACAATTAACGGCACAATCTCCGGGTCTAAACCGATGCTGCCAAGCGGGATGTTCGCCAGATTCTGACGCTTTTCCGCGAAATCTTCGCTGCTCAAAAGATAAATCTTGATAAAATCGGGTTTGCCCGCCAGGATTTTCGGCCATTTCTTTTCGAGGTCGGCGGCGGTGTCAACAATGTAATAGGCGTCATTCTCGCGCAAATGGCTTTGGCGCACTTTGGCCTCTTGTTCCGGTGTAAACCCGCCCGTTCTGTAAAACAAGACCAACCCTTCGTAAACCTCCATACCGTGCCCGTAGGTATGTGTCAGCCCGCCGTGCGCGTAAGAGACATCAACGCTCTCCGGTTTGTTGACGCGATTTGCCACCTCCAACGCGCCGCTTCGCACATCTGTCTGCACCTTGGCGTAGAAAACGCCCGCCCGCAAATACATCTCAACCTGTTGGGCGATATTAAAAGCGCCATCGAAATGATGGCAATGGGCGTCGGCCAGCGGAGGGATAACGAAACCATTTTGCAAGTCAATTGTTTCCGCCACCTGTTGCTGCGGCTTTCCAGTAAAAACGCCGTTCACGGAGTAGAAAGTTTTGCGCTTGAACTTTTTTCCGTCAAACCAGTTGCCGTTGACGAATTTATGAGTAACTGTCTGCGGTGTCTGGACTTGGGCTATGATTGTCGCACAAAAAACGCCCAGCGTGGCGACATAGAAAAACAGTCGGAAATAAAATCTCATGCCAATTTCTCCGGATAAGCGTTGAGCTATCGCTTGTCAACGAATTCGTTCTTACTGCGGAAGTGGTTTCAGAGCGAAGCAAACGAGGGCTGAAGCAATTCAACCTGCGGCGGTAAAGTTGTTTCAGCGGCCTAAACGCGCGAGATAATTCTCCGCTGTTTCTAAATGGGTAAACCTTTTTTCGGGAGGCATTTTATCGAACATTCTGACCAGCATTCCGAGACGCGGGTTTTGCAGAAAGAAATCACGATGAGCGTCCATAAAACGCCAAAAGAGCGCGTCCCAGATTTTTTGCCAATCGCCTTTGGGGAAATCGCTCATTTTCATTAAATAGTTGCTGCCGCTGATGTAAGGTTTGGTTGCCAGCAAACCGCCGTCGGCAAATTGGCTCATGCCGTAAACATTCGGCACCATCACCCAATCGTAAGCGTCAATAAATAATTCCATAAACCAGCGATAAACTTCGTCGGGGTCAAACTCACACAAAAGCATAAAATTGCCCACTACCATCAGCCGTTCAATGTGGTGGCAATAGCCGGTTTGGAGAACTTTTTTGATGACAATATCAAGCGGTTCAAGGCCCGTCGTGCCGCGCCAGAAGGTGTCAGGGATTTTGCGTTGGAAATTCCAGAAATTTGTCGTCCGTTCGCGCCCGCCGGCTACCTCGTAAACTCCTCGTATAAACTCCCGCCAACCGATAATTTGTCGGATAAAGCCTTCCAGCGAATTGAGCGGGACACGATTCTTTTCGGCGAATTCTAGTGCGCTGGCGATGACTTCACCTGGCGTGAGCAACCCGACATTGAGCATCGGGGTAAGCAAACTGTGGTGCAGAATATTGTCGCC
>JAYVJN010000140.1:0-3859 GCA_043769325.1 Acidobacteriota bacterium | reverse complement strand
AACAAAACGGCGCAAGCCAATCTTGCCGCCGCGCAGATTTCGCGCCACCAAATTGACACCCAAGCGCGCCAAACCGAACAGAGCATTGAGTTGGAGGTGCGCAACGCCGCGCAAGCTTTAGAAACGGCCCGCCAGCGTGTCTTGACGGCACGAGAGGCGCGGAAAAACGCTGAACTGCAACTAGCCGGCGAACAAAAGTTGTATCAAGTGGGACGTTCGACAACATTTGTGCTCTTCTCACGCGAAAACACGCTTGCCAATGCGCGCAATGCCGAAGTCCGCGCCGAGACCGATTACAACAAGGCGCTCGCTAATTTGCAACGGGCGACTTCCTCCACGCTCCGCGCCAACAACGTCATTATTGACACGCCCACTGTGCCATAATCCAGCGATACGCAGACAGTTCAAGGTTCAAAGTTCAAGGTTTAAAGTTAAATGCTTACGCTGCAATAGCTTTGAGAGTTCGACAAACCCGAATACTTTTGCCCATCGGCTTACTGCTTGTTCCAAATAGCGAAACGCGCCACCAAATAAATGGCGGCGCGTTTCTTTGCTTGAACTACCCAAACTTGCGTCTCCCCCGAAACCACAAGCCAAAGTTTGTTCATACAACAAACTAATGATAACACCGCTTTAATAAAATTCGCAACGCCGCAAAAGTATTCCGGCATTATGCGGAAGCCCGCACTTAGTCAAGGGCGCAAAGGGCACACTTGACGTAGTGCGTGTTTCCGCATCTGGCTACTGGCTTCTCAGATTATACCCGAAAACATAACCTTACCTGCTTATCAGGCAGGTGTTTCCATGAAACTAAGGTATAGTTTGCGGCGAAAACTAAAGGTGTGGCGCGCAGCGTCATACGGAATTTATCATGCACGCTAACTTACGCACATTCATTGAGTTGCTACGGCGCGAACGAGAAATCGTAACTGTCGAAACGCAAGTTGACCCCAATCTTGAACTAGCCGAAATACACCGCCGCGTAATAGACGCCGGCGGGCCGGCCTTATTTTTCACCAACGTCAAAGGCAGCCGTTTCCCTGTTGTGACCAATCTTTTCGGCACAGCGCGGCGCATCGAACTCGCCTTCGGGCCTAAGCCGCTGGAATTGGTTAAGCAGGTCGTTCACGCGGCTGAGGCGTTGCTCCCGCCTAAACCGTCGGAACTGTGGAAATTCAAGGGATTGGCGTTGGAAGCCCTGAAACTCGGCACCAAAAAGACTAATCAGGGGCCGGTGACTGAGGTGGCGGGGAAAACTACGCTTGACGAAATGCCTTTGCTGACCGGCTGGCAAGAAGACGGCGGCGCGTTTGTCACCTTGCCACTCGTCTATACCGAACACCCAACCAACAAAAAACACAATCTCGGTATGTACCGCATCCAACGCCACGACGCCAAAACAACGGGCCTCCATTGGCAAATCCACAAAGGCGGCGGATTTCACTACCAGGAAGCCGAGAAATTGAACCAACCCTTGCCCGTTACGGTCTTTGTCGGTGGCCCGCCGGCCTTGATTTTGGCGGCCATCGCGCCCCTGCCCGAAGACATTCCCGAACTCGTTTTAGCCTCCGTGTTGGCGGGGCAAAAAATCAAGACGTGCGCGAATCCTTTGGCAAATCACCATCGTTTGATTGCCGAAGCCGAGTTTGCCATTTGCGGTCACGCGCCCCCGTTTGTGCGTCGCCCCGAAGGGCCATTTGGCGACCATTATGGCTATTATTCGTGGCAACACGACTATCCGATTCTCCAGGTGGACGCCGTAATGCACCGCAAAGACGCGATTTACGCCGCGACAGTAGTGGGCAAACCGCGCCAGGAAGATTTTTTCATCGGCGATTATTTACAGGACTTGTTATCGCCGCTATTCCCTTTGGTGATGCCCTCGGTGCGCGATTTGTGGAGTTACGGCGAAACGGGCTTTCACGCTTTGGCGGCAGCCGTCGTGCGCGAACGCTACGCCCGCGAAGCCCTCGTTTCCGGCTTTAGAATTTTAGGCGAAGGGCAGTTATCGCTCACGAAATTCCTCTTGCTCACCGACACGCCGCAGGACTTACGCGATTTCCCGCGTCTGTTTGAACACATCCTGGCGCGTGTGCGTTGGGAGACGGATTTGTTCATCTTTACCAATACCGCAATGGACACTCTGGATTACACAAGCGGCACGGTAAATAAAGGCAGCAAAGCGATTATGCTCGGACTTGGCGACGCGATTCGTGAGTTGCCGCGCGAGTTTCAAGGCTCTTTGCCTGTCGGCATCCATCGCGCTGAAGTATTTTGCGGCGGCTGTCTCGTTGTCGAGGGCGCGAACTACGAGGACGATAAGGAGCTTGCCGCACGGCTGGCGCAAGAGAATGTTTTCCGGGATTGGCCGCTGGTTGTGTTGCACGACAACGCCGCTTGCGCCAAACGCGCCGCCGATTTCCTGTGGGCCACCTGGACACGCTTTGAACCCGCCTCTGACATCTATGCCCGCGAGACAAACATCGTGCGCCATCATTTGTCATACAGCGGCCCCATCGTGATAGACGCCCGCATGAAACCCCATTATCCGGCGGAACTCATTGCGCGTGAAGATATTGTGGAATTAGTGGATAGACGCTGGCGCGAGTATTTTCCAGCCTAAATGAATTTGGCGGCGATTTCGTTCTTAACAACTTTGAGGATGCGGTAAATGTCGCGCAGTTCGTCTTCCTGCGTGCTGTCGTAGGATTTGCCGATGCAGTATTGATTTTCGTCTAAGATTACGAAATTCCAGAATTTGCCGGTAATCGTCAAGCCTTTCATCGGTTGGATAGTGCTATCAAGTTTTCTCGCCGTCAACATTTCCGCCAGGAGTTGGCCTTCGGGGTCGGATGCGGCGCGTTTAGTGCGTTTGTATTCTTGCAGAAACAGATATGGCGTTTCCGGCTTGTACTTCCCTTTGGCGACAAACCAATCAACCCGGCCCGTGAGGATGAAATTATCAAACTCGGCTTCCAGTTTTTCGTCGGCAAAAGCGGTGTAATTCGCGCCGTTAAATTGGACTAAGTTCAACACTAGCGAAATATAATTCATCTTGAGCGTTTCTTCGTTGATGTCTTCCAGCCTATTTCCCAGCAGTAACCGCTGTTGGTTGAGAATGCCGAACTTGTCGTCAATAGCATCCGGCGAAGTACCCGCTTCCCATTGCGCTAAGAGCGCATGGCCGTCCACGCGCTCTAGCTGAAACTCTCTCTCAACAAAGGTCTTATCTAGCTTCTCGAAATTGTAGCGTGGCTTACTCATGGCGCAATTGTACACAAATTTATGCCAAAAAACTAGGGAGTCCAGAATCCGCTATTATAAAGCAAAAAGGCTGCTAACCGGCAACGTCAGTTGAACTTTGCCTTACCCGCGCATACAATCTGCGCCGCATGAAGATTTCGGCTTCAATCATCGTCCACAATGAAGAACATAACCTCGTCGCGCTCTGCGAAACGCTCGGCTGGGCCGACGAAATCGTGATTGTGGACTCCTTCTCAACCGATAAAACCGTCGCCATCGCCCGTAACTACACCGACAAAGTTTTCCAACACGAATTTCGCGGCTACAAAGACAAACACCAATTCGCCGACGCAAATACTACCGGCGACTGGATTTTCTGGATTGACGCCGATGAGCGTGTCACGCCGGAATTACAGGCCGCGCTGGAAAATCTGCGTCAGCAAGACGCGGCTTCCCTGCCCGACGGCTTCCGTATCGCCCGCAAAACCTATTACCTGGGCCGTTGGATTCGTCATTCGGGTTGGTATCCTGATTATCAAATGCGTTTGTACCGCAAAGACGCCAGCTTTTGGGACGGCGTGGCCCCACACGAAACAGCCCGCGTCAACGGGCGCGT
>JAYVJN010000139.1:0-14397 GCA_043769325.1 Acidobacteriota bacterium | reverse complement strand
AACTGCAAAGCCGCCATCATTTACGAAGGAACCCGCGACATCCACACGCTCATGCAAGCGGATTGGGCGTTGGGCTTGAAAAAAGAAAAACCAGCCCGCAAAATCTTGCCGCCTTATTTATCAATCCGTAAGTGAAAAGAAAGCTGTAGCGGAGGAATAGCTCGAAACACAAGGCCCGCGAGACAATCTCGCGGGCCTTGTGTTTCATTTGGTCAAAGGGCGTGTAGTGTGTTTGTGCAAATTTCGCGGGCCCATCAACCATCAAATTTACACTTTCCATCACAGCCATATTGCCCGGCAAACCCACACCCGCGATCTTTCGTCGTACAGTCTCCCGTTCTACAGGTGTTGTTCAAAACAGGGCATGACCAGGAAAGCCAACAACTAGCACAGCAACTGCAATCACTACCCTCAAACAAGTTAATAGTAGGAATATTTTTACTTGGCCCTAAGGTGGCAAAAATTTCTACCGCCTTTTCCTTGCTAAACAGTTGGAGAATCTTTGCTTGCAACCCGCGATTGATTTCATCTTGCTGTTTCCATTGGGGAGTGTCTCTTGAAATTGCGTATACTTCCGGCGTGAATGTTGACATCACCTCCATAATTAAACTCCGCTGTGAGTCAGTGAAGCCCGTCTCCAAAGCGAGAAAATAGGTCAAATGAATTTTCCAAAGTGTAGCTTTACCCTCCGCAGAAGCTTTCCGAAAAATCGCTTTTCTATCAGAAAGAGAATATGCTTCCAGGCTTTCATACTGTTTCAAGGTAATCACATCTTGTTCGCTTCCGCCTAGAGTGGCGAAAATCTCACTACCTTCTTGCCGCGAGAACAGGGTCATTGCTTTTTGCTCTAGCAATTGAGCAGCCTGATGAGTCTTTGCTGTAAGTTCGGGGTTTGTTCTGTCGTAAGATTCAGGCGTAAGATTGGGAATTATTTCCACAATCAACTCTTTTTGTTGTTTACTGAGTAATGGGCGTTTCGTAAGTTGAAAAGCCAAATGAAATCTGAAGATTCCGGCTTTATCTTCATTTGAAAGGTCGCGGAAGAATTTTTGCCGTTGCTCCATTGGCAAAGATGAAATTGCACTGTACTGGTGCAACACATCTGTTGTTTTTTGGGCCTTGGTTAGAGTAGTCAGGCTAAAGATTAGCCCGATAGCTATGAACAATAAGATGAAATGTCTTTGCCTCTTCATTTAGCGCATCTCCTAGTGGCATATTCTATTGTGAGCACCTTACAGCAGAAAGGTTTAGGCGACTGATTGCCTGGGCATCGCGCTGATGTGGGCAAGGAGTCAGGTTACAAGCACTGCGCGATTATAGTGTGTGTGTGTGTCTGTGTGTCAAGTGATTTTGCGGAAACCAGCTAAATTTTGTGGAAGCTATTGGAAAACTAATCAAACAGGCCGTAAAGCTGCTTTAGATGGTCGCCAAATGATTACTTAATCTTTGCCGCACAGCCATTGCAAGCCTTTCGTGAGGCCGGCGATTTTCCAGTCCAGCCAACGTGCGTTGACGTTTTTCGGCAATGCGCCGGCGGGCTGTGAATTGGCTAAATCGGGTTGCGCGACTTGGGCGCGGAATTGCGCGATGAGGTCCGGCGCGGTGACGATGGCGATTATTTCCTGGTGGATGCGGTAGCTCAGGTAATCGAAGTTGGACGAACCCAGCACGAGTTCGCGGTTGTCAATCAGCAGCGCTTTCAAGTGGCTCATGCCGCCTTGATAAAACTGTAAATTAAGGCCCGTGCCGGCGGCTTCGCGGCGGGCGTAATCGCTGAAAATGCGCCAGTTATTGGCGGCGGGCGTGACGATGGTGACCGCCGCGCCGCGCTCGCCGGCATCACGCAAGGCTTCGTAAAAGGGAAAGGTTATGTACGGGCTGGCGACGTAAATTTCTTGCTGCGCGGCGGCAATCAGTTCAAGCACGCGGGCGAATTTCGCGGAGTTGTCGCGCCCGTCAGCGGTGTGGCATTCAAGGTCGGGAAACGCGGCGGAGGCGAGTTTATTCTTCCCTTCCCAGGTCGCCAGAAAATCTTCGCGGAAAAATCGCGCCACGTTTTCGTCTTCCACGCGCAGCATCAAATCGTGCCAGGCGGCGTTGTGGTCACTGAAATTGATGCCGCCGAGATAGACGGTATTGTCATCTATCACAATTAGTTTCTTGTGGTTACGCGCCAGACACTGCCGCGCGCTGAGGGCCGGCGGATTGGTGAAACGAAGCTGCGCGCCGGCGTTTTCCAGTTGCGCCAGCATCGTTTTGGTGGCCTGTTTTTCGGCGCGTAACTCGCGGTCAAACCAATGGCGCGGCGCGTAGAGAAATTTGTCGCTGATGACGTATTTGGTGAACGAATCCGCCAAAATCCTCGTGTCCGCAACCCGCGCCGCCAGCAAAGCAGCAGCCAAAGCGAGGCCCGTCGCGTCGCCTTCCAGCGAAAAGGTCTGGACGTAAATACGGCCCCGCGCCCGCGCTATGTCAGCGTGTAAACTGCGCCAAAAAGCCGCGAAATCAACCTGTAATTCCATCCGCATCCCGCGCAAGTTAAGCTATCGGGCGCAGTACCGCAAGCGTGGGACTGACTTTTGCGCGGCGTTCGCGTTATACTGCGGCGTCAGTCTGCATTATTATCTGTTTAAGAGGAGAAACGACCTGTGAAACTTGTAAAACTTTGCCTCGTTGCGTTGACATTGGCTGGCGCAGCTTGCCAACAAAGCGCGGCCCCGGCCAATAACAACAGCGCACCGGCAAAAACCACCGCCACGCCCGCCGCCAACGCGCCCGCCGCGCTTGACCTTTCCACGCCCACTAAAGCCGCGCTCGCTTTTTATCAAGGCGTGCGGGCCAAAGACGTGAAGAAAATCGAAGCCACGCTCGCCAAAGAGACTTTGGCCGAAGCGAAAGCGCAATCGCCTGAAGACCCTGGCAAAATCATTATGGAGAGCGTGCAACAAAGTGCGCCGCCGCCCTCTGCGCTCGACATCCGCAACGAAAAAGTGAACGGCGACAAAGCCACCCTGGAAGTTGCCGGACTCGACGAGAAGGATAAAAACAAGGTCGAAATTTTCTATTTCACCAAAGAGGGCAGCGAATGGAGAGTTGACCTTTTCCACTCAGAAAAAGGCGGCATGAAAAAAGACGCCGCGCCCGAGAAAAAATAGAGTTTGCCGAATAATTTATCTGCGGAACACGCGGAAAAGGTAGAGGGAGTGGGGAATAGGGGCTAGGGAATGGGAAGAATCTCTCTGGTTGCCACAAAACTGCTGATTAAGCGCGGCCTTCGGTTTCCCGTTCCCAACCCCTAATCCCTGCCCCCTATTCCTTGCTTTTTTCCTCGTGTTTCGCGTGTTCCGCAGATGATTTTCTGATTGGCTGGTTAGTCCATTACAACAACCCGCGTTCTTTGACGCGCAGATAGGTTTGCAGCAGCGAGGGGACCAGCGTGGCAGAGGTTACATCAAGGGCGAGGCCGCCTTGCGCTTCGACCAGGCGGAGGGCGGCTTCGCGTTGGCGAATAATTTCTTCAGAAACGGATTGAAGAAAGAGTTGGCGGGTATTGGAAGGCGTTTCGCGGACGACGGCTTTGAGGTCACGGTCAGCGATGGTGACGACCAAAGGCAAGTGACGCGGGCGCACTAAACGCAAGGATGTCAACAGTTCCCGCGAACCTTCTGCGTCCACCAAATCGGTCAGGACGACAACCAGAGCGCGGCGTTTGACGTTAGCGGCGATGAATTCAAAGGCGCGGATATACGATGGTTCAATCATCTCCGGCTCAATGTCGTGCAAGGCTTCGAGCACGCTTTCCAAATGATTGAAACCGCGTTTGGGCGGCAGAAATGTTTTGACATGACGCCCAAACACCATGAGGCCGGAATGGTCGCCGCCCCGCGCCGCCGCCGACATCAGCGCGAGGGCCGCGTGGACGGCAGAATCAAGTTTCGTCTCGTTTTCAATGCGTCCGGTCATCAGACGGCCCGCGTCCAGAGCGATAATGATGGTCTGGTCGCGTTCAATTTGGTATTGGCGCGTGGTCAATTTGCCGCGCCGCGCCGTCGCCATCCACGAAACGTGGCGCAGTTCGTCGCCGCGCACATAATCACGCAGGGATTCAAAATCGCGCCCCTCGCCGCGCCACGAAGCCTTGCGTTGCGAGGCCACCAAAGCCTGCGCGCCTAACGCCTTTAACTCGGCCTCACGCGCCCGTCGCATATTGGGATAGACTTTGACCGTAGCTCTATCCGCGCGTTCGGTTTGACGCCACACCAGACGCAGCCGCGACAAATAACGCACCGCCACGCGCCCAAATTCGTAACGCCCACGCTTAGGCGGCGTCAATTGATAAACCAGCGTCGCCGTCTCTTGCCCGACGAGTTCCAAAGCCGTCTCGCGCAACCCGCGCAAGGCCATCTGTGGTGGATATTCGTCCTTAATTTGCAAAGAGATAGGGAGCGGTGTGCGGTTCTCCACCACGATTTTGACCTCGTTTTCCCCGCTCACCGCAAAACGCCCGCCAAACTCGCGCCGGATGTCCACGCCGTCCGGCAATTTGCTCAACCACGCATCAGCCAACGCCACGACAACCAGCAAAACGTCGTAACCCAACACGGCCCAACGCAAACCAGGCCGCCCCCACGACAACGAAAGCGGGATAAATCCAAGTCCTAACAGGACGTAAAACAACTTGGCAAAGACAAAACGCATAACCGTAAGCCGTTATGATTCCCCTTTCGCTTTCGGCGGGGCGGCAATGACGAAATCTTCCGGCCTGATGTTTTGGTTGAAGAAAAAGTCTGCTAATTGAGAGTCCCAAATCCAAAAGAGCGTGCCGTTGGCAAATTGTTGCTCAACAGTCAGCGTCACCTTATAGGAATGCGGCAGCGTCAAACCTTTCTCCGGCTTAAAATCGGCGAAATCTTCAACCACTTCCAAGTGCGCATCATCACGCTGCAACCCTGGAGTGTCAACGCCGGTAGAAGCCCGCGCTGTTGCCGTTCTTTTGTAACTAGAGCGAAGAAGCTGAAACGTCGCCTTGTCGAAATAAAAGCGAATGTCCAGGACAGTGCCCTTGTCTGGTTTATATTTGACTTCGTAGCAATCGTGTCCGTTGATTTTTTTGCTGCCGGATATTTCCAATTTGTAGTTTTGCGCTGCGGTCTTACGCAAGGGCCAGGCGGTTGATAATGTGCCTCCCATCAAACCACGCTGTATCGGCAGACTGTAAGTTAAGAAAAATTCGCCTAAGGTTGAATAGATACCGGTGGGCAAAGCAGCAACGGTAACTTTTTCGCCGTTGAAAGCGACACGGTCAAACGGATAATCGGACGACTCAAAGAAAAATCCTAGAAAATGTTTAGCCCCGTCCGAAGCTAGCACAGTTTGTCCGGCAAAGGTTTTAGTTCCGCTCTGGCGAATCGTGACGCGGTTAACGCCTTTGGCGACAAAGGTTTGCCAGGCAGCTAAAGCGTCGGGCGCACCGATAGACGCCTGATGCTTGGCGACCAATTCTTCCGCCGTTATCTTGTCTTCGGGCGCGTGCGCCGCCAGAGAAGAAGCGAACAACAGAATTACACAAAAGCCAACGGTTAATTTGCTCAGAGGTGACGTAGCAATGGGCGACATAGTTCAAATTACTCCTTACAGAACTTGGGAAGATGCCTATGCTGCGTTAGCCGCAGCAATTAGCGAGGGACTTCGGTTGTTTGCAGAATATTATTAATCACACTGTCGGGCGTGGCCCCGTCGAGTTCGGCCTCGGCGCGTAAGGCTAAACGATGCCGCAAGACGGGGCGGGCGATGTCGCGCACGTCGTCGGGCGTGACGTAGGCCAGGCCGTCGCTGTTGAGGCGTCCGCGCAAGGCGGCTAAAGCTTTGGCGCACAACAATAAGGCGACGGCGGCGCGGGGGCTGGCCCCGTAATTGATGCTGGGGTGTTGGCGCGTGCGGCGCACGATGTCCACAATGTAATGCTGCACGCCGGGTTCGACGCGGCACTGGCGCACGATATGGCGGCAATGTGCGATGGCCCCGCCGTCGGTTAAGGGAACGATATTGACCTGCTCCAACCGCCGCGCGTTAAAGCCCGCGTCCCAATTCGCCACCACCTGGCGTTCGGCGTCTTCGGATGGATAATCAAGCAGAATTTTCAGCAAAAATCTGTCCAATTGCGCTTCGGGCAAAGGGTAAGTGCCTTCGTATTCAATGGGATTTTCCGTCGCTAAGACGGTAAAAAGCGGCGATAAGGGGTGCGCCTCGCCGTCAATCGTGACCTGGCGTTCTTCCATCGCTTCGAGCAAAGCGGCTTGGGTTTTGGGCGGCGTGCGGTTGATTTCGTCGGCCAAGAGCAGGTCGGTAAAGACGGGCCCGCGCCGCAGATTAAACGCCGAAGTCGCCAAATTAAAGACGTTCGTGCCGGTAATGTCCGACGGCATCAAATCGGGCGTAAACTGGATGCGGTTGAAGTCGGCCCCGACAATTCGCGCCAAAGTCTTGACGGTCAGCGTTTTAGCCGTGCCTGGCACGCCTTCGATGAGCGCGTGGCCTTCGGCCAGAAGCGCGACCAAAATCTGTTCAATCGGCTCGTCTTGGCCGACCACAACCTTGCGTAGTTCCGTCAGTATGTGCTGGACGGTGGAGGTAACGTATTCAAGCATGAGAATAGCAAATCTCAGATTTCAAATTAGAGATTTCAGAACAAAAGTCCAGAATCGAAGAGCAAAATTTTCAGGGCCAACAATAACACAGTTGCGACGAAAATGCGCCGCAGCCACAACTCGTTTAGTTTCAAGGCGACCCGTGCGCCCACAAACGCGCCGGCGAACATCGCCACCGCCAACAACGCGCCCAAACGGTAATCTACCAACCCGCGCCACATAAAAATCAGGGTAGCGACGCCCGACGAAAAGACGTTGACAAACTTCGTCGTCGCCACCGCCTCGACGAAGCTCAGGCGAAACATCCCCACAAACAAGGCCGTCAATAGAGTGACATAACCGCCACTGTAAAAGCCTCCGTAAATCGCCAGCACAAAAGTCAGCAGATACGCCAGGCGAAGTTGCGCGGGTGTAGCGGCCCCATCTGTTTCCTTCGTTTTCCCTTGCCAAAGCGTGAAAATCGTCACGGCAATCATCGCCAGCGACACGATGAGCGGCAAACGCTGCGCCGGAATAACGAACACCAGCAACGCGCCTAATGCCGAACCCGCCAGCGTTAAAATGATGAGCGGCGGCAGTTTATCTTTAGCAAAAACGCCCTTTCCGACAAACGGCAAGGCCCCGCCCAACGCCATAAACGTCAGCCCAAACATATTCGTCGCCACCGCCACGCGCGGCTCTACGCCAAACTGAAACATCACCGGCACAGTCACCAGCGAATTACTGCCCGTCACTACGCCAACAATGCTCGTGGCGAAAAACAGCACGGCTAACCACAAAAGAGAGAGATAGACCATAGAAATTGCCGGCAGAAGACGTTGCGAAAAGGTAGCATAATAGACAATCCGGCAAAAGCAAAAAGCTGTCGGGCAAAAGTTCCGTCAGCCTTAGTTAATATCCCCTTGAACCAATCGTTTTAATGGTAGGTGAAAGACCCAAAGCGATTACCATAACAAGGAGAAGACATTGAAGTCACGATTACTAATTACTATTGCAACACTTTGCTTGTGCTATTCAGCCGTTTCTGCTGCGAGGCCCTACATACCGGCGGCAACTTTCGACTGGCCCCAATGGCGCGGGCCGGAACGTAACGGCGTGTCGCAAGAGAAGGGCTTACTTAAACAATGGCCGGCAGAGGGGCCGAAACTACTCTGGCAAGTGAACGATATAGGGGACGGCTATTCCACGCCGGCGGTTGTCGGCACACGCATCTATGTGATGAGCAATCGCGGACTGGAAAACGAATTCGCGCAGGCTCTCTCAACCAAGGACGGTAAGGTTATCTGGACAACCCGCGTTGGCAAGGTGGGCAACCCCGACCAGAATCCGTCTTACCCAAAGGCGCGCTCAACCCCCACAGTTGAAGGTAATTTCGTCTATGCGCTGGGTTCTGACGGCAACCTGGTTTGTCTCGACGCCAAGAGCGGCAAGATTCGCTGGCAAAAGAGTATCCGCAAAGAATTCGGCGGGCAGCCAGGCGAATGGGCCTACGCGGAATCGCCGTTGGTGGATGGCGATTTGGTTGTCGTAACTCCGGGCGGCGCACCGGCCACGATGGTCGCGCTGAACAAAAAGACGGGCGCGGTTATCTGGAAAGCGGCGATTCCGGGCGGCGACCCCGCGGGCTACGCCTCGGCGATTGTCGTACAAGCAGGTGGACGCAAACAGTATGTGCAACTTTTAGAAAAAGGACTTGTCGGGGTTGACGCCAAAACGGGCGAATTTCTCTGGCGTTATAAGGAAGCCGCCAAGGGGCCGGCGCAGTATTTCACGCCGATTGCGCGGGGCGAATATGTCTATGGCGGGGCCTTGAGCGTCGGCGGCGGACTCGTGCGCCTGAAACCGGACGGCGCGGGTGTGACCGCCGAACAGGTCTATTTCCTGCGCGGGCTGCCCAACGGCATCGGCGGCGCGACGCTGGTGGGCGATTACCTCTACGGCACGGAAATCGCCAGCACGGAGTTCGTCGCTATTGAATTCGCTACGGGCCACATCAAATGGAAGTCCCCCGACCCTGGCAGAGCTTCGGTAGCCTACGCCGACGGGCATCTCTACCTGCACGGCATGGACGGCCACGTTGCGCTGGCCGAAGCCACCCCCGCAGGCTACCGCGAAAAAGGCCGCTTCACCCCGCCGAACCAACCCAAACGCAAGCCGGCCGGACAGTTCCCCGAACAAACCTACTGCTACCCCGTCATCGCCAACGGGCGACTCTACATCCGCGACCTCGAAACGCTGTGGGCCTATGACATAAAGGCCCGCCGTTAACTAAAAAGGCCGGTGGAAACGTTTCCAACGGCCTTTTTGCTCAATTAAACTCCGCAGGTAAGACTCGAACTTACAACCCTTCGGTTAACAGCCGAATGCTCTGCCATTGAGCTACTGCGGAATACCGCGCATTTGCACGCGGAAGCGGGTTTATAACAAAATTAGGCGTCTGGCGTCAAGTTGCGCGGAGCATTTCCGGTTTATCACAAAAAGCTATGAAAATGCTTGCGCGTAGGCGCGAAGTGCGAGAATATCTAGGCCATTAGGTTTTCTATTCATTTCACGCGAGGTTTTCATGGAAAGACATACTACGAGTTGGTTTAGCGGCAATTTGGGGATGGAGATGCCTTTGGTGGCTTACGGACACGCGGGCTATCCTTTGTTGATGTTCCCGACGGCGGCGGCAGATTATTTGGAATACGAACGGTTTTTACTGGTTGATTCGATTAAATGGTTTATCGAAGCGGGCCTCATCCGCGCATATTCCATAAATAGCGTGAATCGCCACAGTTTGCTCAACGACAAAGCCTCGCCGCAGTGGAAGGCAGAATTACTGACGCGCTACGGGCGTTATGTAACAGACGAGGTTTTGCCCTTGATTCGCCACACCTGCGGCGACGGTAACGCGCGGCCAATCACCACCGGCGCGAGTCTCGGCGCATTTCTCGCCGCGAACTACTACTTTCGCCACCCAGACCTCTTTCGCGGCACGATTGCCATGAGCGGCAGTTACGACATTCGCTCTTATTTATCGGGTTATTTCGACGATAACGTCTATTTCAACAACCCGATGATGTATCTCTCGCACCTTAACGACGACTATAACTTGCCGCGTCTGCAAGCCGCCGACTCCATCGTGATTTTATCGGGGCAAGGCGCGTATGAAGCCCCTGACCGCAGCCGCCAACTCTCTAACCTGTTGCACAGCAAGGGCATCCCGCACACGTTGGACTTGTGGGGCCACGATGTCAACCACGACTGGCCCTGGTGGAGAAAAATGCTGCCTTACTATTTGGGCAAAATGTTCGCGTAGGGGCCGACCTGTGTGTCGGCCCCGCCTGACGGCGTAAAAGGGGGCAAACGTAAAACGGAACGACCGCGAAAGGGGCAGACACATAGGTCTGCCCCTACGGGTTTTAAGAAACGGTTGACAAGCGGCGCGTCTTGCCGCATATACTTAATAGCGGCCCTTCGCTTTAATGGTAGCGGCCTCACGCATTTCATAACTTGTCTCTCCCACACCGCGCCGGTATTAGACAAACCGGTTTTGCGCTAACCTAAGCAGGCGAGCAAACGTGTTCGGGTTTAGTTCACTCTCAAAGCTATTGCAGCGTAAGCATTTAACTTTGAACCTTGAACCTGAAACTTGAAACTGCCTGTTAGCGGCTCAGGTTCATGGAAAATTCCTACGATTTACTGCCTCATAACGAAAGCCTCAAACAACGACTATTGTGGCTTGTCGTGCAACGCTTGGCGGGCGCGACGCTGCTCTTGTTGAGCGTCTTTTGGACGCAAGGCTGGAAAAGTCCAATGAGCACGGGCGCGTGGCGCGTCTTTTTGTGCGTCGGGGCCTTGTCATTAGTTTACGCGCTGGCTTTAGAGTTCGGCGATAAACATTATTGGCAAGCGCGTATCCAAGTCGCGGGCGATTTATTGCTGACCACCGCGCTGGTCTGGGTCACGCTGCTGTGGGACGGTATGCACGCCCATTCGCCATATACGCTGCTCTACATCATTGTCATAACCATTGGCGCCACCGTGTTAGGCCCGCGCAGCGCAATGTTGACGGCGGTGGCCGGAGCTTTTTTGCTGACGGCCCTGATGTTGAGCGTGCTGCTTTCCTGGTGGCCGCAATACGCCGCGCTGATTGAGCCCGCCTCGCAGCCTAAACTAATGACGGTGGTGGGTTTATACGACATCGCCTTCTTGGTTGTCGGTCTGCTGGCGGCGCGTTTGACCGCGCGGCGCGTGGTTTCGGAACAACGTCTGGAGGTTGCAGCGCAATCTTTGGCAACCCTGCGCGCCTTGCACGAACGTATCATCGAATCCATTGATTCCGGCGTTGTCACCACCGATTTAGCGGGCCGCATTTACACCTTCAACCTGGCTGCGCAGAACGTCACCGGCCACAAAGCGGCAGATGTGCGCGGACAAGAAATCTACAAACTTTTCGGCCCCGAAGGTTCGCGCATCGCCGAAGCCATCGGCAAAGTGGCGCAAGGCCAGGCGGCCTCGCTCATCGAAACGGAATGTCCGACAGCAGACGGCGGGCGTGTGTTTCTCGCCGTCAATGTCGTGCCATTGGCTGCCGAAGACGGCGCGGTAACAGGTTTAGTCGTTACGCTACAAGATTTAACCGGCCTCCGCGCGCTCGAAGAATCTTCGCGGCGGCAAGACCGTCTGGCCGCCGTCGGGCGCATGGCGGCGGCTATCGCCCACGAAATGCGTAACCCGCTGGCCGCGCTGCGGGGTTCGATTCAGATGCTGGACAAAGTTTCCGCCGACCCTACGCAACAAGCCTTGATGGAAATCGTGTTGGGCGAATCAGACCGCATCAACCGCATCGTCACCGATTATCTGACTTACGCCAACCCACGCGCCAACGCCCGCAGCAGTGTGGATTTATGCGAAGTGTTAGAAGAGTCGCTGGCTAATCTGCGCGGCGGGCCGGAAGCGCAACCGGAACATCGCCTGGAAACCAATTGGCCCGATTTCCCCATCTTGCTCAAAGCCGACGCCGCGCAACTAAAACAGGCTTTCGGCAATCTGGCGCGCAACGCTTTTCAAGCCATGCCGCAAGGCGGAACTTTGCGCGTCGAGGTGCAAACGCCCAACCCGCAACGCCGCCGCGTAATTTTCCAAGACACCGGCGCAGGAATGACGCCGTCTCAGGTTGAGCGTTTGTTTGAGCCGTTCAACTCGCAGACCGGCGGCGTGGGTTTGGGCCTACCCATCGTCTATCAAATTATCCGCGAGCACGGCGGCACGATAAACGTCCGCAGTCTTGCCGGACAAGGCACTACCATCACCGTCGAATTGCCCTGCGAACGCTGAAAACAGCAAATAGCAAACAGCGAAATCAGCTACCGGCTATTTACTACCTGCTACTTACTACTGGCTACTACATATGGCAAAACTGTTAATTGTTGACGATGAAGCGGGCTTGCGCCAGTTATTGGCGATAGTCTTTGAGCGCGAAGGCCACGAGGTTAGGGTTGCGGAAAACGGCGCGCGCGCGCTGACCGCGTTGCGGGCCAATCCGGTGGACTTGATGCTGTCAGATGTGCGGATGCCGGATTTGACGGGCATCGAACTGTTGCGTGAAGCGCGTAAGTTTATGCCCCATTTGGCGGTTGTGATGATGACGGCTTACGCGACGGTGGAAGACGCCCGCGAAGCCTTCAAATTAGGGGCCGATGATTTCATCACGAAGCCCTTCGACATCGAAGAGCTAAAACTCATTATTGAACGCACGCTGCAAAAAATGCAGCTTGTCAAAGAAAACGAGTCGCTCAAAACCGAAGTCCGCGCCCTGCTGCAAAATCAGCGCGAACGCGGACAATTGGGCAATATCATCGGGCGTTCGCCAAAAATGCAGGCCGTCTATCAGATGATTGAGACGGTGGCGGAGGTGCCTTCCACCGTGCTCATCACCGGCGAATCCGGCACGGGTAAAGAATTAGTGGCCCGCGCCATCCACAACCAAAGCCCGCGCGCCGACAAGCCTTTTATTTCCATTAACTGCGGCGCGTTCACCGAATCTTTGCTGGAAAGCGAACTTTTCGGTTATGTCAAAGGCGCGTTTACCGGCGCGACGGCTGACCGCAAAGGCTTGTTCGCCGCCGCCCACAAAGGCACGATTTTCTTGGACGAAATCGGTGAGATGCCGCTTTCCATGCAAGTTAAACTCTTGCGCGTCTTGCAGGAACGCAAAGTGCGGCCCGTCGGCGCGCACGAAGAGGCCGCTATTGACACCCGCGTCATCGCCGCCACCAACCGCGACCTGGCCGCCATGTCACAGGACAACACGTTCCGCGAAGACCTTTACTACCGCATCTCGGTAATTCCCATCGAATTGCCTTCCCTGCGCGAACGCCGCGACGACATCGCCGTCCTCGTCACCCATTTCGTCACTAAATATTGCCAACAAACCGGACGCAAATTAGACATCAGCGACCAGGCCCTGCGTCTTTTGGAAAACTACGCCTGGCCCGGCAATGTGCGTGAACTGGAAAACACCATCGAACGCGCCGTCGCCCTGGAACGCACCGCAGCCATCCAAGCCGAACGCTTGCCGGAAAAGATTTTGCAGTATAACCCGACGCAGACGGCAGCGATGCTTGATTTACCCGACAACGGCATCAATTTAACCGCCCATCTCGACCATCTGGAAAAAACTTACCTGCTTGAAGCCCTCAACCGCACCGGCGGGCAACAAACCCGCGCCGCCGAATTATTACAACTCTCTGTGCGTTCGCTGCGTCACCTCCTCGACAAACACGGCATCCGCAACCTCTCGGCGCAAATGCGCGACGGCGGCGAAACCAGATAAGCAGGTGAAGAAAAGTTATGCCGGATAATAAAAGGTTAGAGTTACGCTTTTAAGCGTGAGTTTGACGCAGCCCTTCACGACGCGAAGGCGCAACTCTAACGCCGGAATACTTTCTCTTACCTGCTTAATAACCGCCAAAGCAATCGCTCTTTATGGGTTAGAGCGTCCTTTGGACTCGTGGCATAGATATTGCGTTGACATTAATTACCATGACGGAGAGATTCGTTTTGGGTATGTAATTTGCGACACTCAACTTTAGGCGGCGCGCTAATGAAAACTAACCTGAAACCAAAAGCAGAACGCGGTTTTTCCTTAATCGAACTACTCATCGTAGTTGCCATTATAGGCATCATCGCGGCTATTGCTATTCCCAATTATATTACCTCGCGCCAGGCCGCTTACGCCGGTTCCGCGGTCAGCTCTATGCGTATTATTCATTCCGCCGAAGCAACTTGCCGTGTTCTACACGGGAGTTTTTGCAGTTTTGCGGATTTGGCTACCTACGACTTTATACCCGATGCCACCCTCAAAACCGGTGCTAAAAGTTACTATACCTTTGACGTTCCCGCGACTTACACGCAAAACTCTTTTCAGGCGTCGGCAACCCCTATAATACCAGGGAGTTGGAGGCATTTCTTTATTGACGAAACCGGAACCATTCGTTGGTCTGCCGGAACTCCGGCGACGGCCCTGAGTCCACCTTTAGACTAAGCCCGCTTTAATAATTTCTGGCCCGCGCCGCGAGTGTTTCTTCTGAAATCGCGGCGTTTTTTTATTGTTCGCAACTCCAAAAGACGGAAATACTTAGAGCGGTTTGTAATAAGCAGGTATGGCTATGTTTTGGGGCATAATCCGAATGCGGAAACACGCACTACGTCAAGTGTGCCCTTTGCGCCCTTGACTAAGTGCGGGCTTCCGCATTATGCCGGA
>JAYVJN010000138.1:0-16532 GCA_043769325.1 Acidobacteriota bacterium | reverse complement strand
GAGACGGGCGGCGCGGGATTGGTGGCCGCCGGTTTGGTCGAGGGCGCGGCGGATGAGGTCAATCTCGAAGCGGCGCACTTCGTCGTAGAAGCTGATGCCGCGCCCAAGTTCGACGCTGCCGGAGGCGCCGGCGGTTTCGCCGAGGGCGGCGCGGGCGGCTTCGGGGTCGGTGATTTCGGAGCGCAGGCATTCGCGGGTGATGGTGTTGCCGGGCGCGATGACAACGGCACGTTCGATGGCGTTTTCCAGTTCGCGCACGTTGCCGGGCCAGTAATAGTTTTCCATCAGGGCGAGTACTTCGGGCGGGATTGTTTCGGAGATTTCGCGCCCGTTTTCCTCGTTGAATTTGCGGATAAAGTGTTGCGCCAGGGGCAAAATGTCCTCGCGGCGGTCGCGCAAAGGCGGCAGTTCAATCGGCACGACGGACAGGCGGTAGTACAAATCTTCGCGGAACGCGCCTTGTTTGACGGCCTCCTTCAAATCCACATTGGTCGCGGCCACAATACGCACGTCAACGCGATGCGGCGCGGTGTCGCCCAAGGGCGTGAACTCGCGCTGCTGGATGACGCGCAGGAGTTTGACCTGTATTTCGGGCGGGATGTCGCCGATTTCGTCGAGAAAAATCGAACCGCCGTCAGCCACATCAAATAAGCCTTTTTTGGCGGCAACCGCGCCGGTAAACGCGCCGCGTGTGTGTCCGAAAAGTTCCGATTCAAGGAGATCCGTCGGGATGTTAGAGGAATTAACCGTGACGAATGGCTTCTCTTTGCGCGGGCTGAGTTCATGGATGGATTTGGCGATGAGTTCTTTACCGGTGCCGGATTCGCCGGTTATCAAAACAGTCGAACGCGCCGGAGCCACCTGGTCAACCATGCGAAAGACGGCTTGCATCGGGTCGGAACGGCCCACCATTGCGCCCCGGTCAACTTCGCGGCTCATGGCCTGGCGCAAAACCTGTCGTTCTTCTTCCTTGCGCCGGCGTTTGATGGCTTTGGCTACCGTCGCCAATATCTGTTCATTCTGGAAAGGCTTGCGGACACAACCTAACGCGCCCTTTTCCCAGGCAGAAACCGCCGTGTCGAAGGTTGCGTAAGCCGTTATCATCACGACGCAGACTTCCGCGTCGAGTTCGATGAATCTTTCCAACGCCGTCAACCCGCCGATGCCCGGCATGGAAACGTCGAGCAAAACCGCGTCGTGCGGGCGGCGTTCGTAGGCTTCCAAGCCTTCTTCGCCCGTCTTTGCCAGCGTTACGCGATAGCCGTGCAGGGAAAGCAACGTTTCCAGCACATCGCGCATGATTTCCTCATCATCTACAATTAGGACTGAACCTTTTTTTGCCATTTGTCAGAAGTAAGTAGTAGCAGTGCCTAAACTACTGGCTACTTGCTACCTTTTGTTTGATTAAACTCTCCGCAATCAGAGGCACAACGCGGCGCGGCACTTCTATCGCCGCCTTGATGTGGCGTTCGCGGGTGAAATGTCCGGCCACATAGAGACCCGGCACATTAGTCTCAAAAGTTTGCGCGTCGTAAAGCGGATATGTGTGCGGGCCTTCCCGTTCAAACTCTACGCCAATTTGCTGCAACAAACTAAAATCCGGCGCGTGTCCGATTAACACAAATACCGCGTCGTTGGGCAAGGTTTGGCTCGTGCCGTCGTCAAGTCGCAGCCGCGCTGCCGTTTCTGTAATTTCTTCAATTACGGTAAAGAGTATAACCTGCAAATGGCCCTGAGCGATTTCCCGCTCCAACGGCTCACGCACCCACGATTTTATTGCGCCTTTTTTCGGATCGCGCTGTTCCCAATCCGCGCGCCAGATTGCCAGCGTAGTCCGCGCGCCGTCTTCGGCCAAAAACAGCGCCGCCTCTGCCGCGCTGTTGCCGCCGCCTACAACCATCACATCTTTCTTAAAAAATGGATACGGCTCAACAAAACGATGCCGCACTTTGGGTAAATCCTCACCCTTCACTTTAAGTTGCAGCGGGGCCGCCATCGCGCCCGTCGTTGCCAAGACCCGCGCCGCGCGATAAATGCCCTGCGGCGTGTGCGCAATAAATCCACCCACGCCGTCACCTTCCAGCCGCAATACTTCTTCTTCGGTCTTAATGCGCAAATCTTCGGTGAGCGCAAACCTGACATAATACGAGAGCAACTCTTCGCGCGTAGGCTTTTCGCCGGCGGGCCGCAATGCCCCTCGCGCCAACTCCAATTCGTCGGGCGTGGAAAAAACTATACGCCCTAAAGGATAACGAAAAACCGTGTCGGCAATCAGGCCCTTTTCTAAAACCAGATACGACAATCCTGTCTGCGCTGCCGCATTTGCCGCTGAAATTCCCGCCGGGCCAGCTCCGATAATCAATAAATCTAACTTCCGCTCACTCATAAAGACGAATAGTGTAACGCAATCGCCGTCGGAAACAAAAAAATTACGCCGATAAACACCAATTTCACTGTCCAACCGGCTCTGAGAGAGCTGTAACTAACCATTTATAAAGGGCTTTTGGCGACTTGAATTTTCTTTCGCCAGCCTGTGGATTTCTGCTTGCTTTCACGGTTTGTTTATGCTAATCTCCGCCCGTTTCACTGCTCACAAGAGCTTGTAACTTATTGAAAGTAAAGCATTTAATGTTTTACTTCAACTTTTCAGGAGATTTCCACAAGGCTGTGGAAATCCTGTGGAAACTTGTTTATGATAAATAATAAAGTAGTTGTCGCCGAGCCTCGTAAAACGCCTCAGGTAAAGGCCGCCAAAAGTTTGGTTTATTTAAGTGTTAGCTTCACGCGGAAACCTTTTCGTAACGAATCTACACAGTATGTAAAAATTACCAATAAGCTACTCTCGCAAAGCGCTAAGTAGTCCTTTATCAGTCTTTTGGCTAACGTTATGGCTTCTGAAAATTTCACCTGGCAACCCTCTACACAATCTGGCTTGCCGGATAATTCTTGGCCCTCTGCGCCGCAAGGCGATTTTACCGTGCCGCATAGAGACTTTCACGCGGGCGCGGCTCAAGGAAATGCGCTGATGGCAAGCAGTAATAATGTGTGGGAAGAGATTATTGGCTTAGTTGGACGGCGGCTGAACAAACAGTGCGTGGACACTTGGTTTCGCCCCGTGCGGTTTGAAAACTGCGATTACACGGGCCAGGTTTTGCATCTCTATGCGCCCAGCCCATTTATTCAAGACTGGCTTAACTCCAACTATTCAGAGCTTTTACGCGAAGCGCTGGCGGGCCTGGGGATGGACGCCTTTCGCATTGCCTGGAACATTGGCAATGAAGATGAGATTGCCAACGGCGACCAGGTAGAAGAATACCAAGTGATTGATTCACTTGGGCTTTCCACCACGAAAGCGCGCAAACCGAGTCTTTTTTCGTTGCTCGAAGCGGCAGAAGCAGAAGGCGTACAAATTAAGCCTGAACCGGTAATTGAGCGGGAAGTGACGGAATTGCCGCTCAATCCGCGCTATTCTTTTCAATCTTTCGTCGTTGGTTCGTGTAACCAATTCGCGCACGCTGCCGCGCTAGCCATCACAGAAGCTCCCGGCAAAACTTACAATCCTTTGTATATCTATGGCGGCGTTGGACTTGGCAAAACACATCTGATGCACGCAGCGGGCCACGCCATCAAGGAACGCAACCCGCATTTGCGCCTGTCTTACAGTTCGGCGGAGAAGTTTATGAACGAACTCATCAACGCCATTCGTTACGACAAAACGCAGACCTTCCGCGACAAATATCGCTCAATTGATGTGTTACTAATTGATGATATTCAGTTTATGGCCGGTAAAGAGCGCACCCAAGAGGAATTTTTTCACACTTTCAACGCGCTCTATGACGGGCAAAAACAGATTGTCATTACTTCAGACTGCCCGCCGCGTGAGATTCCGACGCTGGAGGAACGCTTGCACTCGCGTTTTGAGTGGGGCCTTATCGCTGACATCGAACCGCCTGATTTGGAGACTAAGGTGGCGATTCTCAAGCGCAAAGCCGAATCGGAAAGAGTTGATTTAGCTGATGATGTGGCGTTTTTTATCGCCAGCAAGGTCAAGAGTAACATCCGTGAATTGGAAGGTTCATTGGTGCGCTTGATTGCCATCGCTTCTTTGCGCGGTTTGCCGGTAACGCGCGCGTTGGCGCAGGACGCCATGCGAAACATCGCGGAAGACACACGGCCCGCCGGTGTTAGCATTGAGCAAATCCAGAAAGTGGTCGCGTCGCAGTACCGTCTGCGCTTGGACGAGTTAAAGTCAAAGAGCAACTCGCGGCCTATCGCTTTTCCGCGCCAGATAGCGATGTATTTGTGTAAGAAGTTGACTAAACACAGTTTCCCCGAAATAGGGCGCGAATTCGGCGGCAAACACCATACGACGGTGATTCACTCCGTCGGGAAGATTGAGGAGATGGTGGCGAACGATAGAAATTTCCACAAGCTGGTGCACGAGCTAATGAATGGCGTTTACAGATAGTTAGCGGATTATCGTGAAAAAGATTTCCACAAGCTGTTTTTACTTTAACCCTGTGTTCGTAACATTTAATTTGCGATTTCCACATTTTCACAGAAACTACTGAAAAGTGGCTGTGGAAATTGCGGAAAACTTCTGGTTTGTTGAAATTTCCACAGTTTGAAGATATTTTCCACAGTTGTTTCCACAGCCAGTGTGGAAAATAAATACTGTATGTGCAACATTTAGCAAAGGTTTCCACATATCCACAAGACCTACTACTACGACTAGATAAATAAATGTATTTGTATTTAGTTATAATAGTAAAAGGGCGGTGGAAAACTTAACCCGCGAAATCATATTTAGTAATTGAGAGGCAGATGTTTATGGAGTTCACAATTAGCTGTAAAGCCTTGCAAAAAGAGTTAGGCTTTGTGCAAGGGGTAGTTGAAAAGAAGCAGACCATTCCGGTCTTATCCAACATTTTAGTTGAATCCATCGGCGAGAACACGATACGTTTCACCGGCACTGATTTGGACGTAACTATTCGTTGCGACGCTGAAGCGGAAAGCATCATCACGCCCGGCGCGGTGTGCGTGCAGGCGCGTAAACTGTTTGACATCGCCCGCCTGTTGCCGCCCGAAGCGACGGTACACTTCAAACAGGGCGAAAACGATTGGGTGACGGTGACTGCGGCGCGTTCCAATTTTAAGGTCGCGGGCCTGGCGAAAGAGCATTTTCCCGAAGTGCCGACGAGTAAGTCGGTGCCGATTAAATTGCCGGCGTTCGTTTTCAAATCGTTCATTGACCGCACGATTTTCGCCATCACGCAAGAAGAGTCGCGTTACACGCTGTCCGGCGCGAAGTTTATGCTGGACGCCGCCGGCGCGAAAATGGTGACTACTGACGGACACCGCTTGGCTTACATCGGTTGGGCCGGCATCAACGGCAACGGCAACGGCAACAACGGCACGATGGACACGCTCATTCCGCGCAAGACGCTGGCTGAGTTGAGCAAACTTTCAACCTCGTTTGAAGCCGACATCATGCTCGGCGCGGACGACAATCACATCTACTTTGAAATTGGCCCGCGTCTTTTGATTTCGCGTGTGCTTTCGGGGCAGTTCCCGAATTACGAGATGGTGCTGCCCAAAGGCAACGACAAGGCTGTGACCTTTGACGCGGCGGAGCTGAACCAAGCCGTCAAACGCGCCGCGCTGATGGCTGACGACCGCACGCGGGCCGTGCGTTTTCATCTGCAAACCGGCAAACTCAGTATTCAATCCAACAACGCCGAAGAAGGCGAGGCCAATGAGACCCTCGGCATTGACTATGAAGGCGAGGATGTGGAAATCGGTTTCAATGCCCAATACCTGCAAGATTTTCTTAACGTGGCGGGCGACGGCAACGTCGTTTTTGAGTTTAAGAACGGCAACGCCCAGGCGCAGTTTCGTCCGGCAGTTGACGATAGCATGGATTACCGCTACGTCGTGATGCCAATGCGCGTTTGATAAGCAGTAGTTCAAGGTTTCAAGTTCAAAGTTCAAGGCTATACGATTTCCCAATGAAAGTTGCCCCCCGCTGCTTTGATTGCCTCAAGCTCTCGCTGAAAAACATATTACATGGCAGAGGGCCGCAAAACGCTTGCTTTTGCGGCCCTTTGCTTTTATCTTTGCAGCAGCCGATTTCCTTTAACATGAAGCCGTTACGCTGTTACATCGTTGCATTTCTTTTGCCTACGCTTTGGGCGGGCATCTTGGCCGCGCAAGCCAAGCCGGAGTATCGCTTGCAGCCCGGCGATAGTTTGACGGTGCGCTGGAAAGATTTCCCCGAAGCGGACTGGGACGGCGAAGTTGACAACAGGGGGAACATCGCTTTGCCGTTGGTTGACCAACCTGTACGCGCCGTTTGCCGCACGGTGGAAGAATTGACGAGGGAAATAAACGGTAAATACAGCAAAATTCTGCGTAAGCCGGAAGCGGACGTAAGTTTGGCCGGTAAAAATGAAACGGTCAAAACGCCGGCGATGGTCTTGGGCGCGGTGCGCACCCCCAGCCGTTTCTTGCTCAACCGCCGCGTCTATTTGTCGGAATTGCTGGCCCTCGCGGGCGGGCCTAACGAACGCGCCGGCAAGAGCGTGCGCGTTGTGCCGACCAGCAGCGTCTGGCAGTGCAACGACGACGGCACATTTTTCAAACGCGAAGCCGACAATATCTCCGCGTTGGTTTTGCCGTTGGATTTGGTGCAACGCAAAGACGCCGCCGCCGATTTACCAATCCATCACGGAGATATTGTCACTGTGTTGGAAACCGATTTAGTCTATCTCAACGGCCTGGTCGCCAACCCTTCAGCCTTCGCTTATTCGTCGGGCCTGACCCTGACGCAAGCCCTCGCCAAAGTCGGCGGCGTCAACGGCGCGGCAAACACGGCCCGCATCTTCCGGCGCATCGGCGCGGCAAACAACAAAATCGAACTGACCGCCGACCTCCAGGCCATCCGCAAAGGCGCGGCCCCTGATATGCAACTCTACGCATATGATGTCGTCATCGTCTGCGCCTCTTGCCAGGGCCAGGCCGTCACCTGCCAAACCTGTCTGCCGTCACAAGATTTACTGAGCGTGATAAATAAAACGCCTTTGAAAGTTATCGAATGAAAACAACACTAATCACCGGCGCGTCGAGCGGCATCGGCGAGGAATTTGCGCGGCAGTATGCGGCGCGGGGCGAGAATCTGTTTTTGGTGGCGCGTTCGGTGGATAAACTCCAAGCGTTGGGCGCGGAGTTGGCAGCGCAACATAAAGTTGACGCGCAGTTTGTGGCGTTAGACCTATCAACGACGGACGCCGCGCAACAATTATTTGAAGAAACGGCGCAGCGCGGGCTGGAAGTTGAGACGCTCATCAACAATGCGGGTTTTGGCGGCGTGGGCGGTTTTACTGCGCAGGAGCGTGAGCGGCAGTTGAATATGATTGACCTGAATGTCCGTTCTTTGGTTGAACTGACGCATCTTTTCTTGCCCGTGATGCGTGAGCGGGGGCGCGGGACGGTTATCAATGTGGCTTCGGTGGCGGCATTTCAGGGCGTGCCGTATTTCGCGGTCTATGCGGCGACGAAGGCTTTTGTGTTATCATTTTCCGAAGCGATTGCCGAAGAAAACCGCGCGCCAGGCGTGCGCGTGCTGGCCTTGTGTCCGGGCGCGACACAGACCAATTTCTTCGACGCGGCCCAGGCCCACAGTCCCAAAGCGCGGCCCATGCAGACATCCAAAGAGGTGGTGGACATCGCTTTCGCTGCGCTACAAGGCGGCAAAAGCCATACGGTTTGCGGTTGGCCTAACCGTTTGATGATTTTTGCCGAACGCTTTGCGCCGCGCCGCTTGGTGCAGAAGATGGCGCGTAAAACTATGCAAGGGCAATACGGCGATTTAGCCAGGTAGAAACTGTCGCAGTTGGTATTTGAGCAGCGGGCGCAAGCGACCTTTCCCAACCTGAGAGATAATTGACCGGCTTGGTGAAAACTGTTACACCTGTTGCCAATTCAAGATAAGCCAGGCTGTTTAGCTACCTGGCAGGTTAGGAAGGGTCGCTTGCGCCCGCTGCTCAATGGCGTGCGACATCCATCGGAGGCGTTTATGATACAACATAAAGTTCGTTTATTGCTTAGTCTAACATTGATTAGCGCAGTCTTTTGGCAGACTTGGCGCGGTTTGGAACACGCCGAAGCCGAACCTTTGCGTCCGGCGGTGGAGTGGCGTCTGGCAAAAGCTGAAGCCTTGACGATACCTAACGGTTTTGCCGCGCCCGTGTGGTCGCCGGATGGCGGCGCGTTGGCGTTTATCAGCGAGCAGGGAACTTTCCGTTATTCGCTGTCTGACAAATCTTTACGCGAAATCGCGCGCGCGCGCGCCGGTTACAAATTTTTCTGGACGCAGAACGGCGCGGCTTTGGCTTATCGCGCTCATACGCCGGAGAAACCCTTGCGTATAGAGACTTTAGATGTAGCAACGGGCCGGTTGAAAATACTCGCCGAAGCCGCCGATTTGGGTTTGCCGCAAGAAACGGGCGACGGCTTATTGCAATTCCGTGACGGCGCAGATACGCGCTTGCTTGACGCGCAGACGGGGGCGCGACTTGAGCCGCAAAACGCCGCCCGGCCTTATGTCTATCAACTCCGCGACGACATCTATCTCAACACGCGCAAGCTGACCAAAGGCGACGGTCAATACTTTCTGCCGCAACTCTCGCCGGACGGACAAAAGGTTGTTTATCAAGAGCTTACGCGCGGTTTATGGATTGCAGATTTGGCTTCGGGTATGACTACCAATTTAGGTCAAGGCAACGACCCCGCGTGGTCGCCGGACAGCAAGTTCGTGGTTTTTTCTGTCACCGCCGATGATGGACACAACATCACTGCCGCCGAACTTTATCTCGCGGATTTATCAGGCCGTCGGCGTCAATTAACCGACACGCCGGAATTGCTGGAAATGAATCCGGTCTGGTCGCCCGATGGCAAGTTTATCGCCTTTGACGCCAACGGAACGATTTACAAAGCCTTGATTGAACGGAGGTAAACGATGAAAAGAATAGTTTTATTACTAACCACACTCTGCTTTTGCCTCACGGCGCAGGCGCAACTGACGGGCCGCAAAATCGGCGTTGACCCCGGACACGGCGGAACTGACCCGGGCGCATTAGGCCCGACGGGTTATCAGGAAAAAGAGGCCGCGCTGATGACCGCTTTGGCCTTGAAGCGCTACCTGGAAGCCGACGGCGCAACCGTTTTCATGACGCGGCGTGTGGATTCGACGCTATCTTTAGCCTCGCGTTCCGGTTATTTTGTCTCGAATGCGGTTGACCGCGCTATATCGGTTCATTACAACTCGGCTGGCGCAACGGCGCGGCGCACGATGGATTTTGTCTATTGCGGCAAATGCGCGGCCATCGCGGGAATGCTCGCGCAACCCATCATGCCGCGCATCAGCGCAGTCACGGGCCAGCCTTTCGGCAACGCTTCATCGGTATTGTGCACGGGTTTGACCACTAATGATTGCCCCGGTTTGCTCGGCACGGGCCAGGCCAATCTGCATATGGCGCGGGAACCGGAACTCCAAGCCAACATTCCCGCAATTCTGGTGGAGACGGCCTTTATCACCAATCCGGGCGACGAAACCTATTACCGCCGCCAGGACAACATGGACGGCGCGGGTTGGGCGATTTATGCCGGCGTCACTGACCATTTCGCCACGCAACCTAAGTTGCGCCAGCCGACGCCCATCGAAGCCGATGAATTCTTCGTGCGGCAACAGTATGCGGATTTTCTCAACCGTGAACCGGATTTGGCGGGCTGGGATTATTGGACGGAACAGATTCGCGCTTGCGGCGCAGACGCGGCGTGCATAAGGGCGCGGCGCATCGGCGTTTCGGCGGCGTTTTACATCGAACTGGAGTTTCAGGACACCGGCTATTTCGTCTATCGCTTTTACCAGGCCAGCTTTAACCGGCGTCCGGCATATAACGAATTCACGCCTGACCGCGCTTTGGTGGTTGGCGGCGTAAATATTGAACAGGGCAAAACAGCCTTCACCGAAGCTTGGGCGCAACGGGCCGCGTTTTTACAAGCGTTTCCCACGAGTTTAACGCCGGCGCAGTTTGTGGACGGCCTTAATAGCAACACTGGCAACTCTTTAACCCAAACCGAGCGCGATGCTCTGGTGGCTGATTTGACGAGCGGCGCGAAAACCCGGGCGCAAGTTTTGCGTGTTATCGTAGAAAATCAAGCCTTCCGCAGTCGTGAATACAACAGAGCATTTGTCTTGATGCAATACTTCGGCTACCTAAAACGCGACACAGACGCGGGCGGCTTCGATTTCTGGCTTAACATCCTAAATCAACAACCCGCCAACGCGCGCGGAATGGTCTGCGCTTTTATCACTTCCAGCGAATACCAGGCGCGTTTCGGCAGCGCCATCCCGCGCACCAATGACGAATGCGCCGGAATGCCTTGAGAAAAATTTTCTCAAACAAGAGGCCCGCGAAACAGATGCTTCGCGGGCCTTTCGTCATTTTATGGTTGGTTAGTCAAGAAAGATTTCGCTCAAGGGCAGTTGAAAACCGGGCAACAATTCCTCGCAACCGATAGTGTCGGCTTTGGTTAGGGTTTTGGTTTCGGTAGGCGAAAAGTAGATAGTGACGGTTTGTGATTCTGGTTCGACCAGCCAGGCCTGGCGCACGCCGGCCTCAAAGAATTGGCGGATTTTGGCGATGACCTTGGCGTAAACGTCGCTGGGCGAAATGACTTCAATGGCTAAATCGGGCGCGAATTTAGCCGGTGTAATTGGTTCGCCGTCGCGCAATTTTTCGTTGGCGACAAACGAGACATCCGGCATCCGCTCATTCTCGCCAATAGCGAAACTCGCGTCAGCACCGTAAGTCCGGCCTAGTTTGCGGGTTTTCACAAACATCCAAATTTCAGCGTTCAATCTGGCAGCAATGCCGCTAGCTCTAAGTCCGGCCACGTTTTTAATTTCCACCTTTCCATCAACGATTTCGATTTGTTTGTCTGGGTCAATCAGACGCGGCTCTGCCACCATTTGGCTTTCAGCGTCACCGTTTTTGGTCAATAAATCGGGGAAGACTTGCGACAAGATGGCCGCAACTTGGCTCATATTAGACGTAACGGTTTCTTGCATGGTATTCATAGTTTAAGCCTCTGCTAGGATTCTAGCATGAAATATTAGTAAGCGTCTTCGCCTTTGAGCATGACGGGCAGGGTTTTGAGGATGATTTTGGCGTCGAGCCAGATTGACCAGTTTTCGATGTAGAACAAATCGAGCCGCACCATTTCGTCGAACGAGAGGCGGTTGCGGCCCGAAACTTGCCACAGGCCGGTAATGCCGGGTTTCATGTCGAGGCGTTTGCGGTGCCAGAGTTCGTAGTTTTCCACTTCGTAGGGAATCGGCGGGCGCGGGCCGACGACGCTCATATCGCCGCGCAGAACATTTAATAATTGTGGCAGTTCGTCCAAACTCAGACGCCGTAGCACGCGCCCGACGCGGGTTATGCGCGGGTCGTTGGCGAGTTTGAAAACCGGCTTTTCTTCGTCACCTAAGTTGGTTTCGCCAAGTCCGGCGATGAGTTTTTCTTGATACTCACGGTGGATGGTGTCGTCGGCGTCGGTTCGCATAGAGCGGAATTTGATGAAGAGAAAGATACGCCCGTCCATGCCGACGCGCTCTTGGCGGTAAAAAACCGAGCCCGGGGAATCCAGTTTGATGAGCAGCGCGACGATAATCCACACCGGCGCGAGTATGATTAACGCTACGCCCGCGAGAAGTAAATCTGAGGCGCGTTTGACCAACCGCGCTGCATCCGAGAGCGGGTCGGAAAACAAACGTATCATGGGCAACGCGCCGATTTGGTCAATTTCGGTCTTTTGCGGAGCCAAATTAAACAGATTCGGCACGATGCGAAACTCCACGCCGCGCCTCCGTCCGGCTTGCATCATTACCTCAAATAGTGTGTCGGACGATAGTTTCGGGTCTGTGACAATGACTTCGTTGACGCCGGCGGCGCGGATTACTTCCGGCAAACCTTGGATGTTACACACGATAGGCACACCGGCAAATTCCGCCGGCAGTTCAGCCGCTTCGCCGCTTTCCACGACACCGATAATGCGATAGCCCAAGGCCGGACGGCGGCGCATCTCTTCAATGCACAACCGCGCTTCTTCGCCGCGTCCGACCACTAAAGTTGGAATTAGGTTGACGCCGCGCCGCCGCGCCACAATTTGCCCGCCACGCACCAGCAAACGCACTGCCGCCAATCCCGCCAACGCCAGCACAAAATCAAGCACAAAAACGCCACGCGCATAACTAAACGAACGGAAAGCAAACCCACCACGATACAAAAACGCCGCCGCCACAATGAGTAACGAACCCAAACCGACGGCTTTGAATACTTTGACGATGTCATCAAAGAGCGAAAATTCGCCGCGCAAACGGTATAAATCGTAATAGCTGGCAGCCAACACACGCGCCGGCACAAGCAACCAGAGCAACGCCCCGTAAGGCGCAAAAGACGCGCTCCAAACGCCCGCGCTATCCGTTAACGGTTGGCCCTGCCGCAACCAGAAGGCTAAACCGAAAGCCGCCGCCGCCAAAGCTGCATCCGCCAACCCTAAGCCTACGCGCACCAACGGCACAACCCACGCCGGCGCAAACGAAGGCGCGCGTATGACGGTAGCGCGTTGGTTTTCTGTGATAGCAGCGGCTTTCATAAAATTTGCGGCTAGGAGCGCACGCATCTTGCGTGCGACGAGTGCCGTCAGGCGCGACCAGTGGGTAAAATGAATGGGTAGGCCGGCGAAGGGTAAAGCAGCACGCAAGATGCGCGCGCTCCCAGCCGACGCCAAACTAAAGCTCGTCGGGCTTAGGCGGGCGCGGTTTCTTTGGCTTAAAACGGCCTGGGCCGGTCGGCCCCCAATAGTATTTGCGCAGCAAAATCTGGTTGCCGATGAGAAAAATCACCAGACCAAAAAAAACCAGGCCGCCGATGATGAAGGCGTAAATCATGTTACTTCGGCTTTAGTTGAAAAATTGCGTTAAAAAGTGAAATGCCGGCACAATTTGCGGCTGCGCGACTTCTTTGGTTTTGTCCAGGTCAAGCCCAAGCACCAGAAACATGGCCTGAATGCCGTTGAAAACAGTGTGGAGAATGATGCACGGCAAGACGCGGCCCGAATAGGCGCGAATGAGCGTAAGCGTCAAACTCAGCAACAAAATAACTAAGATAACCGCCGAATTGGTGCGGTATTGTTCGACGTGCACCAACGCGAAAAGAAAAGTAACCAGCGTAACCGCCACCGCCCTATTCGTGGCCTTGCGTAAGCCGCTATACAAGACGCCGCGATAGACAAGTTCTTCGACTGCCGGAGCAGTTACCGCCGCGAGAAACGCGCCTGTGTAACGCGCCAGAGGCGAACTCCGCAAAATCGCTTCGAGCGGCGTTTCCTTTCCACTGCCGAAAAAGTAGAGCAACAGGCTTGCCAGTGCCAAGAGCAATAACGCCAACGAACCACACAGCGCAACCTCTTGCCAACCAGACACGCTCCAGCCAATAGTTTCGCCGAAGGGCCGTTTGCGCCAGCCGGTGACGACAGCCCAAACCATTAGTAATGTCAACAAATGCGCCGGAATCGTGCCGGCCAGCGAAAGCGCGATGAAGTTAGCACTGCCCATCAATGCCGTTGCGTCGTAGGGCAAACCCTTAGCCGCCAAATAAGCGACATAAGGAATAATTGTCAGTGCCGGAACAAATAGCAACAGCAGAACGCTGACGAACCAGACGCCCAGTCCTACCCCCGCGCCCCAGGGCGGATTATCCGGCGTAATAGGCGGCGCATCGTCCGGCAGCAACGAAAGATTGGCGTAACTGTTCTCCGGCGCGGAAATATGGTTGATTGGTTCGGCAAAATTATTCACGCGCTAAGTTTACACGAAAACAGGCGGGCGCGGCTAGGCTTTCAACGCAGCGCGGTAATGTCGCGCCATGGCGTCCCAAACTTGCCGCATCAAATCGTCCAAATCGTCCTCGCCTAAACCCTCGGTGGGAATCGGCGCGTCAACATACATTTCCACCGGGCCGGGGCGAAAGATAATCGAATTAACCGGCAAAACTTCGCGTGAACCGATAATCGTGACGGGAATGATGGGCGCGCCAGCTTGCAAGGCGAGTTTGAAGCCGCCTTTTTTGAAGGGTTGCAAATGGCCGTCGCGGGAGCGTGTGCCTTCGGGGTAGAGAAAAACGCACACACCGTCGTGCAGGTAATCCGCCGCTTTTTGCATGGCGGCGATGGCGTTTTCGCTCGATTTGCGGTCAATCGGGATGTGGCCGGCGCGGGATAAATGCCAACCCATAAACGGGATTTTGAAGAGCGACTTTTTCGCCGCAATTCTAAGCTGCGCAGGCAGATAGCCGAGCATCGCGGCAATGTCCATATAGCTTTGGTGCGACGACAAAAAGACGTAGGAAACGCCCGGCTGGATGTGCTCCGCGCCATGCACGCGCACTTTCGCGCCCGCCGTGAGAGCGATAAGTTTGCACCAGGTCTGCGCGCACCAATGTTGCTTGCGTCCGCCCGTGTCAAAAAATGAAATAGTCAAAGAGATACTCGCCAAGACAATCGTGTACAAATAAATCAGAGGAATCGCCACCGCCGAGCGCAGGTAATTAACTAACGTCGCGCGTCTGGGCGCGGGCGTGCGCGGCGCGTCTGGGTTTTGCGTTGGATTTTCAACTTGCATACTAACTTAGGCCGGTAGGGGCAGACCTGTGTGTCTGCCCCTCTGTGTGTCTGCCCCGCATTGCGTTGTCCGGCAGGGCAGACACACAGGTCTGCCCCTACGCCTTATTTTTCTGCGCAACTAACATTAAGCCGATAATAGTTTTGGCGTCTTCAATTGCACCGCTTGCGCACATCTGCAATCCTTCTGCCAATGGAACGCGCACGACTTCGACCAATTCGTCATCTTCCAGATTCTGCCCCACTTCGGTCAATTCCGTCGCCAGATAAACGTAGAGCTTTTCCGCGCAAAAGCCGGGCGTGGTGAAAAACTCCGCTAATTTCTCCAGGCGGCCCGCGCGAACGCCTACTTCTTCGATGAGTTCACGCGCCGCGCATTGTTCCGGCGGTTCGTCTGGTTCAAGGCGTCCAGCGGGCAATTCCAGCACATAACGGCCCGTCGGGTGGCGATATTGCCGCACCAGCGCGACTGTGCCGTCGTCAAATAAAGCCACCACTCCCGCGCCGCCCGGATGCTGCACCACTTCGCGTTGGTAAGTCAGCCCGTCTTCGCGCACCTCGTCCAACGTCACGGCAAAGATGCGCCCGCGAAAAATCTCTTGTTGCGAAAGTGTTTCCGGCATGACGCAAACTTAGACAAGGGGCATGGCAAAAGTCAAGACGGGAAGAAAACGGACAGGATTGACGGGATGCGCGTAGGATTTACAGGTATTAGCCAAAAAACGCCGGGTTTTGCTGTCAACCCTGTTAATCCTGTCTATTTCCCTGCTTTGCCAATCGCGCTTGCGGCATTGGCGCGGCTGGCCTATCATAGCTTTTCGTTGCGCCAAGCCGCATTGAAACAGGCAAATCTATGAAAATGTACTGGCTGCCTTACTGCACTACTTGTCAGAAAGCGGCAGAATATCTACAAAGTAAAGGCGTTAAGGTTGACTCGCACCGTGATGTCAAGACGGAAAAACTGAGCTGCGACGAAGTGGTTCAGTTGGCCGCACTGGTGGGCGGCCCGGAAGCTCTTTTTTCGCGCCGCGCCATCAAATACCGCACTATGAAACTTGGCGAACGCCAGCTTTCCACTGACGATTTGCTCGACCTGATGACTGAAGAATACACTTTTATTCGCCGGCCTGTGTTAGTGGATGGAGCGCGGGCGGTAGCGGGATTTACGCCGAAAACTTACGACAAATTTCTCACTTAAAATGCTTCAATTAGTAACAAAACCAAGCACGCCAATTAATTACGGCGATATGGCGGCAGCTTATGAAGCCGTGCGTGGCGAAGGCGCGGGGCTATGTGACCTGTCCGCGCGTGGGCGTCTGCGCGTGAGCGGCACGGAAGCCGTGATGTTCCTCAACGGCCTCATCACCAACGACATGAAGACTTTGCCCGACGGCGCGTGGATGAAGGCGGCTTTCCCCAACGCGCAAGGGCGGCTGCTGGCCTTTGCCCGCGTGCTGCGACAGGGCCACGAATTTTGGTTGGACACCGAAGCCGCCACTGCCGCCAAAGTCGCGCAAATCGTGGGCCGCTTTGTCTTTGCGGGTGACTTTCGCGTGGCGGATGAAACAAAATCAACAGTGCATTTTGCCGTCGCCGGCACAGAAGCCGCGCGTCTGGTCAGCAAGGTTTTGGGTGCGCAAGCGGCTTGCGTCACGCATGGCAATAGCTGTGTGTTGGAGTGGCGAGGCAGCTGCGTAACGGTGTTACGCTTTCAACATATCGGCACAGACGGCTTTGATTGTATCGCGGACGCGGCGCATGGCCCGGCTTTGTGGGACGCGCTGCAAGCG